>JAHDEE010000157.1 GCA_020629005.1 Chitinophagales bacterium | reverse complement strand
AGTCCCAAAGAAACCACTACCTATACGATTGCTGGGGTAGCTGAGGAATGCAGCCATTCGAGCAGCTTCACAGTAGAGGTACTTCCGGCACCAGATACGACTGTAAGCTTGCTTGACTCACAGACGCTACAGGTAGCAGTCGATGGTCTCGAATACCAGTGGAGTTATTGTAACGAGCCAGGAAATGCCAATATAGACGGGGCGACTGAACAGTCATTCTCTCCTGATGAAACAGGTCTATACCGAGTGGAAGTATCCAATGATGCCTGCACATTCGAAAGCGAGTGCTTTAATTTCGTATTGCCAGCTACCTCGCTTGAATCAACTGAAAGGAGCAATATCAATGTCTTTCCCAATCCTGTTGAAGATCAATTGCAGATTCGGCTGACAGAGCCGGCAAGCGGTCAAATCTCCATACACGATATTCAGGGTAAGCTGCTTCAATTGCTGGAGTTTGAGAACAGCGCTCATGTGCAATTGTCTGTTACTGGGCCTTCAGGACTCTACTTCATTACTATAACTACCAGTGAAGGAACGACTCAAAAAACCAGACTTATCAAGCATTGATTGGACGCAGGTTTCAGGTAGGAGGTCTCTATCAACTTGGCCGGAGCTTTAGGGAGTGGAAATCAATAACTGTCTGATTTTGACGCTGCTAGAAATGATTTAGACGAGGCATTTTTTGACAGCATCCTTGTTGGCTGGTGGAGAAAAATAACGAAGGATAAATCATTTCCAGCAAGTCAAAATGGACAGTTATTGATTCTCCATCCCTTAGTATCTGGCAAAACAAAAGCCGAACAGAAATTTCATTTCTGTCCGGCTAAGTATCTGGTATAAAATGGATCTTACAAAGCAGCCGCTGCACCTGCTTCCGCCACCGTATGATCGTTCTCAACGGTGCTTCCGGAAACTCCAATGGCGCCAATGATATCACCCTTTGCATTTTTCACCGGTACACCACCGGGGAAAGTGATGAGCCCACCGTTCGAATGTTCAATATTGTAGAGAGCGCCACCCGGCTGTGAGAGACCACCGATAACACCTGTATTCATATCAAAAAATCGGGCTGTTTTTGCCTTCTTGATGGAGATGTCCAATGATCCCAACCAGGCGCCATCCATTCGAGCAAAGGCCACCAGATTTGCTCCGGCATCTACAACTGCAATATTCATTTTTGTTTCAATAGCCACTGATTTTTCCTTGGCTGCAGCAATCATTTTTTCCGCTTGCGAAAGGGTAATACTCATAACGTAAGTTTTTTATTGGTTATAAATCTGGCCTGAAGTTAGCAGTTTTATGTTGGTTTTTTTTCGGGTTTGCTGGGCAAATTGCGAATTTCTCATGGGTCGACTGTCGGTGCAAAATAGCCCCGGGCGAAGAGGAAATGCAGGGTGCAGCTGCTGTGGCGACTGCTGCTGCATGGTAGCTCGGAGCCTGCGGAGAGATGCCAGGCAGCTTGCAGGAGCAAGCAGATGGGCCCTGCATTGCAACGGAGCACGGGTCAGCCGTTTCCCTGTGGACTTCGCTACGCTCCAAATAAATTTGATTAATCGCTAAAATTCCGGAAAGTCATTGATGCATGGTAAAAATCAGTAACTTCGCGGCCCAGAAATCACCTATCAATGATCCTTACTGACCAACAAATCGAGAAAGAAATAGCCGCTGGAAGCATACTCATTGAGCCGTATCGAAAGGAGTGCTTGGGCACCAATTCTTATGATGTGCATCTTGGGCGATTCCTTGGCACATATCTGCCAAGGGTTTTGGATGCAAAGAAACACAATGAAATTGATGTGTTTGAGATTCCACCTGATGGGATCGTTTTGGAGCCGGGAACATTGTATCTGGGTGTAACGGAGGAGTATACGGAAACACATAAGCATGTGCCTTTCCTGGAGGGCAAATCTTCGGTCGGAAGACTAGGCATCGACATACATGCAACTGCGGGGAAAGGAGATGTGGGGTTTTGTAATACCTGGACACTTGAGATTTCCTGTGTGCAACCGGTGCGCATATACCCGGGCATGCCTATCGGGCAATTGATCTATTTTACCATAGAGGGAGAGGTAAACAGACTCTATAATTCAAAATCGGACGCTAAGTACGCGAAACGCACCATCAAACCGACTGAATCCATGATGTGGAAAAATAAGTTCTAAAGCCCTTGTTATTCCCCATGCATGATGGCCTTTTTCTTCAGCAGCACTTCTTCTTCTTCGGGACGATCTGGATCAGGAACGCAGCAATCTACCGGGCAAACTGCGGCACATTGTGGTTCTTCATGAAAACCAACACATTCCGTGCATTTTTCGGGAACGATATAGTACAAATCTTCGCTGATCGGAGCATGCTTCTCTTGTGAATCAGCCTCTTTTCCATCGACCAAAGTGATATTGCCAGTGGAGCTGGTGCCGTCGGCAAAAGTCCATTCAACACCACCTTCATAGATGGCAGTATTCGGACATTCTGGTTCACAGGCTCCGCAATTGATACACTCCTCAGTAATGATTATGGCCATTGGACGATTTTTACCTTAATATTAACGAAATTTGCGCGACAAACTTAAGAGCCTTTCGGCAGATTTCCAATCTCATTCAAAATTTATAAAGGGCTTATGCATCTAAAGCAACGAATTGATCTCCTGGCAGCGCTCCCATTGGTATTCGAACAGGAAAAGGACACCATTAAAGCCTTTGTAGGACAGACGTTTTACAAGAACCCCTGGTTCACTGAATCTAACACAATGATGGCATTAGATGCCATTGTTAAGCAACATTTGGATAAAGCAAAGTTGCTAAGCTGGGCAGAAAGGTATGATCTGCCGCAGGAAGTAGAACAGCAATTCCGTGTAGGCATTGTAATGGCTGGCAATATTCCGCTAGTTGGTTTTCACGATTTTCTGTCTGTTTTTGTGGCTGGACATAAAGCCATGATCAAGCTTTCTTCGAAAGATCAGGATTTGCAAAAGATGATCACTAGCTTCATGAAAGAGCTCGATCCCGCGGTAGCAGACTATTTTGAGTATGTGGAACGACTGAATGATGCGGATGCGATCATTGCTACGGGTAGCAATAACAGTTCAAGATATTTCGACTACTACTTTGGTAAGTACCCATCGATCATCAGGAAGAGTCGGACCTCAGTGGCGGTACTGACTGGCAGAGAATCTGAGGAAGAACTGGACGGGCTTGCTGGTGATATTTTCCACTATTTTGGTCTGGGCTGCCGTAATGTGAGCAAATTGTACCTGCCTCGTGATTACGACATCGCGCCCTTGATGCACGCTCTTGAAAAGTGGAAAGAAACCTTGCTGAATAATAACAAGTATAAAAACAACTTCGACTACAACCTGACCTTACAGATCCTTAATAGGGAGTTGATTATACCTTGTGATTTTCTGATTATTCAGGAAAAGGAAGCACTTTTCACGGCGGTGGCCCAGCTACATTATGAATATTATGACGAGTTGCATGAAGTGCTGGAAGAGCTGGACCAGCTACAAGATCAAGTTCAATGTCGAGTCGGGCACTTGAAGCGTGCCGACTTTACCCCTTTTGGCCAAACCCAGCGCCCTGGACTAATGCAGTACGCCGATGATGTGGATACTATGGCTTTTCTTAAGACCCTTGGAACTGCGGTTGTTTGAAATCAGAGAGAAAAAATTTCCTTGAGAAGTGTCCACAGGAATTTCTTGCGAGTGGGTACTTCGCTGATATGGCTTAGGGCATCCAGGAAAAAGATTCTTATTCCCAAGTGATCTACAGGCCTGGCGTTTTTGTAGGGAATAACTAATTGTAAATCTTTGGGTTCGCAGCCAAATGCGAGAATGACTTTCACGGTTTCTGTTGCCTTGATCACTCTGAAATCCATTTCTTGATCTGCTACATTGTGCACGGGGGTTTTTGCAGGGTCCAACTGAACAGCGGCGATCATCTTGTTGAGCATTACCAGTAATTCGGGATCTATTGGCTGTTTGGTTTCTTTGTACAAGAACAGAAACGGGCTTCCCTTTGTAGCCAGGGCTGCAACGGCTTCCGGGGCTACTTCTGGTTTGAGCTTGTACAGACCTTCGGAAAAAATCAATTGGTAAAAGGAACTATTGTTGATAGACATAGGTTAATATTCACTGATGAACCCTCTTCACATCTGCGAAAGTGAAGTTTTGCTCAAATTGCTTATCTTATAAGCAAGCTTAGCACGCCTATTGCAAGGCATATTCCAAAAATACAGGTTCATTCTTAATTCACTCCACCATTGACCTGCGAGCAGTCTTTTTTTGTCGATGATTCGCGTATCTTTGCAGCAATTTTCAAGAATCGCAAAGATTCCGACGCGTAATTGGACAAATAACGTCGTTCTAATTTCACATAACCTCTATTCCCAGCCATTTGGCGACTGAGGAATGGCAAAAACTTAGATCCTATGAAGAGTGTGTTGAATCTTTCTGTCGAAAAGGTAAAAGAATCGAGAATCAAAGAAGTTGACTTTAACAATATACCGTTTGGTAAGTTCTTCTCCGACCACATGATTGAAATGGACTGGCACAAAGGGCATTGGGAGACCCCAAAGCTTCGCCCTTTCCAGAATATTTCGATCCATCCAGCTACCTCGGCGCTGCATTATGGGCAGGCCATATTTGAAGGGATGAAGGCTTATAAGACAGAATCTGGGGAGGTGCTGCTATTCAGACCTGATAAGAACGCCGCAAGATTCAATTATTCTGCAAGCAGAATGGCGATGCCAACAATTCCCGAGGATCAGTTTGTCGAGTTGCTGCTTGAGCTGCTTAAGCTAGATCGATCATGGGTACCTACGGGCGAAGATGGCGCGCTCTATATCCGTCCCTTCATGTTTGCTACGAATGAGATGGTGGGTGTAAAGATTGCGGAACACTACAAATTCATGGTGATCACCTGTCCGGTAGGAAAGTATTATGCGAAGCCCGTGAGTGTACTGGTACAGGATGAATACTTCCGAGCATTTCCTGGAGGTACAGGAGCTGCTAAAGCAGCTGGAAATTATGGCGGCACCTACTATCCTGCAGGCCTGGCAATGAAAGAGGGCTACGACCAAATCCTGTGGCTGGATGTGGTAGAGAAGAAGTATGTGCAGGAGATAGGCACCATGAACTTCTTTGTTCAGATTGATGGCGAGGTGCTGACTCCGCCAGTAAGTGATAGTATCCTCGATGGAGTTACTAGAATGTCTGTAATCTCCGTCTTAAAAGACATGGGATATAAGGTGTCTGAACGTGAGATCAGTATAGATGAAATAGTCGAAGCGCACAAGGCTGGCAAGCTGCAGGCTGCTTTTGGAACTGGTACAGCGGCGACAATCGCCTTTATCCGGGAAATTGGCTACCGAGAGGAGCGTATGGCGCTTCCTGAATTTGATGATAATTATGTAGCTTACAAGGTCAAAGACAAGCTGGAAGGCATCAAGCGTGGTCGATACGAAGATACCTATGGCTGGAACGTCAGCGTCTAATTAATGTGATTAAATCCTCTTTCGATGGAGAACCCAACTCTGGACTTTCTAAAGCAGAACAAGCCTCTGGACGAGAGCCGACAAGGCGAGACCCTGGATATGAAGCGGGAAGCGAAAGATCCAAATGGTAAGAAATTCTATATTGAGAGCTATGGCTGTCAGATGAATTTTAGCGATAGTGAAATCGTTGCGTCCGTTTTGATGGATGAAGGATTTGATCTGACCAAGAATCACGAAGAAGCCGATCTTATTCTGCTTAATACCTGTGCAATACGGGATAATGCGGAGCAAAGAGTGAGAGCCCGGCTAAAGAACTTTACACCTAATAAAAAGGCAAACCCCTCTATGCAGCTGGGAATACTCGGCTGCATGGCGGAACGCCTAAAGGAAAAGCTGCTCGAAGAAGAAAAACTGATCGATATTGTTTGTGGTCCGGACGCTTATCGAGATCTGCCGAGACTTGTAGCAGAGGCGGAATCAGGTCGTAAGGCAGTTAATGTTTTCTTGTCCAGAGAGGAGACCTATGCAGATATAAGTCCTGTCAAACTGACCAAGGGTGGCATTACGGCTTTTGTATCCATCATGAGAGGCTGCAATAACATGTGCTCTTTCTGCGTAGTGCCATTTACCAGAGGACGGGAGCGAAGCAGAAATGCTTATTCTATTCAGGCAGAGTGCCGACAGCTATTTGATGAGGGCTATAGAGAGGTGACCCTATTGGGGCAAAACGTAGATTCTTATAGTTGGACAAACAGCGAGACTGAGGAAAATGTGTCCTTCGCTCAGTTACTGGAATTGGTAGCTCAGGTCAATCCATTGCTGCGTGTACGCTTCTCTACTTCGCATCCTAAGGATATGGTTGATGAGGTATTGCATACCATGGCCAAATATGAAAACATCTGCAATTACATCCACTTGCCGGTACAATCAGGCAGCACCCGGGTGCTAGATTTGATGAATCGAACTTACAGCCGCGAGTGGTATATGGACCGAATTGAAGCCATCAACCGAATTATTCCTAACTGCGGCATAAGCAGTGACTTCATCACTGGCTTCTGTACCGAGACTGAGGAAGAACATCAGGAAACACTTAGCCTGATGGAGTTGGTGAAGTATGATTTCGCCTACATGTATTACTACTCCGAAAGGCCGGGAACTCTGGCAGAAAGAAAGTACGAAGATGATATTCCATTGGAGACCAAAAAGAGAAGGCTCAAGGAGATCATCGACCTGCAGCAAGTGCATTCTTTGGCCAAGAACGAACCGGAGATCGGCAAGACATTGAAGGTGCTTGTTGAAAAAGTTTCTCGTCGCTCTGATGAGGATTTCTACGGTCGAAGTAGTGAAAATCGTGTTGTCATCTTCCCACGACAAAACTATCGAATAGGCGACTACGTTAATGTTAAAATAGAGCGTTGTACCTCAAGCAGTCTGATCGGACATGCGGTAGGCCCGGCGGAGATAGTTTAACCATTACGATAGCACAAACACAATATGGACTTAAGGTCACTGAAGCAAAGATTTGCACTCATTGGCAACTCATCTGCATTTAACCATGCCCTTAGTGTGGCAGTGCGGGTTGCCCCTACTAATCTTACCGTTTTGATCAACGGGGAAAGTGGTGTGGGAAAAGACGTCTTTTCTAAAATCATTCATTCCTTAAGCCCCAGAAAGCACAATGAGTTTATTGCGGTGAATTGCGGTGCGATTCCGGAAGGGACAATCGATTCGGAGCTCTTTGGACACGAAAAAGGAGCCTTTACCGGAGCTTCGGACACCAGAAAGGGATACTTCGAATTTGTTGATGGTGGAACGATCTTTCTGGATGAAATCGGCGAAATGCCATTGGGAACGCAAGCCAGATTGCTAAGGATATTGGAGAGTGGAGAATTCCTAAAGGTTGGAAGCAGCAAGGTGCAAAAGACAGACGTGCGGGTGATAGCAGCAACCAACAAAAACTTGCTGGAGCTGATTCAAAAAGGTAAGTTTCGTGAAGACCTTTACTACAGACTAAACACCGTGCCGATAGCAGTACCGCCATTACGCGAAAGAAAAGAAGACATACATCTACTGTTTCGGAAATTTGCCATGGATTTCTGTGAAAACCATAGAATAGAGCCCATCATACTTGAAGAAGATGCGCAGGCACTTTTGAATGCTTACCCTTGGTACGGAAACATTCGAGAACTAAAAAATCTGGCTGAGCAGATAGCGGTACTAAGCAAAGAGCGTCTAATCAATGCCGATTTGTTATCTACCTTTCTTCCTTCAACCGATGGTCGTGATACTCGACTGCCAATGGTTGTGAACGGTAGCGAGTATCAGGATTCGGAATCCAGTTTCAGAGAACGAGAAATGCTGTACACGGTTTTGTTTGAAATGCGAAATGACATCAAGCAGCTCCGGGAAATGCTGCTTGCAATGAGTCAGGGAAAGGGAATAGAACCCTGGGAAAAAGACATCCCACAACCCTTCCCTTCTGAGTACAGTCCTTCTCGCTCCTTCGAGGTAAAAGCGCTGGAAAGCAGCAGCGCAAAGTCTCCCATTGTGATCAGCACCGATCAGCCGAAAGATGCAGAAGTCGTGGAAGAGTCGCTTTCCATTGCCGACAAAGAACGGGAGCTGATTGAAAAAGCCCTAAAGAAGCACAAAGGCAAGCGTAAGGATGCTGCTCTTGATTTGGAGATAGCAGAACGCACTCTTTACAGAAAGATAAAACAATACAATATTCAAATCTAGGTTAGTATATTGTAAACCTGACGCACAATTTCTTCAGCTTCGAAAACGGACCTTGTTAGCAATGAAAAGACTATGTTTTTCAAATTGTCTTACAATTTGCTTACTTTTAGTGGCGGCGGCTTTTTCATCTTGTGGGATTTATTCCTTTACAGGGGCAAGTTATTCGCCTGATTTGAAGACTTTCATGGTGGCTGATTTTCCAAATCAGTCCTCCTATGTATTGCCTTCCTTGTCTCAGGATTTCAGAGAAGCCCTTAAGGACAAATTCGTTACCAGCACCAACCTCTCATTGAGTAATGAGTCTGGCGACATCGAGATCGAAGGAGCCATCATCAGCACAGTCATACGTCCGGCAGCATCCAGTGGTAATGATCGCGCTGCGCTCAATCGCTTGACTGTAAAGATAAAGGTGGACTTCATCAATCATGTTGAGGATGAAGATTGGAATAAAGACTTTTCCGCCTTTGCAGACTATGAGGAAGGACTAGACATTTCCAATGTACAGGATACTCTGTTGGAACAGATCATAGATCAGCTTACGCAAGAGATATTTAATGAGGCACTTGTAAAATGGTAACCAATCGCTCCCACCCCTGAGCTTTAGTTTACACTACAACTACCCCAAGTCGATTATGAATGCGAAAATTGTAAAAGATATCATCTCAGGTGCCGCTTCCCTGGCAGACCAATCTTTGGCAAAGGTAAAAGCGCTCAAAGCTCAATACCCCTATTTCCACACCGCTTACTTGCTTTGGTCGCGGAAGGCCGCAATGGATGAAGACACTGATTTCCAGGAAATTATTGGGGAGTCCGCAACCTTTACAGCTGATCGCTCAGTGCTTGCAAAATTTGTGGGAGAAGATTTAGGACTCCGGACGCCCTATTCTTCCAATACTTTCGTTGAGAATTTCCCGAAAGGCCCAATTTTGGATACAACAATGCCTGATCCTGAACAACAAGCTCATAAAAAGGAAAACAAAGGAACAAAGGAAGAATCTCCGGCTGGGAGAGAATTCGAATTTCTGAAGGACCTCGATACCCCAAAGACCGAGAAGCTTGAAGATCTTGTGGAGATCATCAAGTCAGAATCGACTCAGGCCATCAGATCAAATGTAGACCAAGACTTAAATCAGCTTAGAATGGAGGAAGAAGAGAAAAGATCTCAAAAACTTGCAGAGCTACAAAGCCAAAAAGACGCGCTGAGAGATCTTAAGTTGAAATTGCAGCAATATAGTGCCAGTAGAGAACTCAAGAAGCAAAAAGAAGCAGAAGTAAAACGCAACCTGACCGATGAAGCAGATTTGGATCGATCTGTAACACAGCTGATCAGAAAATACGGCAAAAAACCGGGCAAAGCATCTTCGGCACAACCAGAGCAAGATCAAAAACTTCCCGATCTCAGAGAAAGTCCGCTCTTCTCACCCCAAAATGAGAACATTAGACAGATAGAGGAGTATATGCACGACTATGATGTTCCCAAGGAAGATCATGCGATTCCCACTAGTGCAGAATTTGACTCGGAAGAGATCAATCAGGTATCTGAAACCATGGCTAAAGTCTATATAGACCAAGGCAAGTACGAAAAAGCGATAGGCGTTTACAAGCAATTAAAGTTGAAATATCCCGAAAAATTCGTTTACTTTGCGCAGCAAATACGCGTTTTGACGGAAAAGTTATAGTATGTTTGGAATAATTGTCATAGTAATCATCATTGCAGCATTCTTGCTGATGGCAGTGGTTTTGATCCAGGCCCCAAAAGGAGGTGGTCTCGGCGCTGGATTCGGCGGCGGAGGCGGAGCAAATATGATGGGAGGAGTGCAACGAACAAGCGACCTTCTGGAGCGAGCTACCTGGGGGTTGATGGCATTCATCCTGGTGGCGAGCGTAGTGTCTGTGATGTTCATCGAATCTGGCAACCAGGGTTATCAAGTAGACAGCTCAGAAGGCACAGAGCTGATGAAGCAAATTCAGGATCGTCCTGAATAAAATCAACAAAAGAAAACAAATCTCATAGGGAAAGGCATCGAGCAAATCGATGCCTTTCTTTTTTGCCTGGCTGAAGGCTA
Organism: Chitinophagales bacterium; assembly: GCA_020629005.1. Taxonomy (GTDB): domain Bacteria; phylum Bacteroidota; class Bacteroidia; order Chitinophagales; family UBA2359; genus JAHDDV01. Next base: position 4,119 of record JAHDEE010000157.1, on the reverse strand, counting down.
ACAAACACTGGTAGCCTGGAATTTGCCCCTTTGCATCCGGATTCTCCTACCAAGCGATTTCCCAGAGCAGTATTTGCTTGTCATCACCTGCCGAAAGCAAAATGCCTTCGTTTTCCAACCACAAGAGTGTATTTACAGAGTAATTATGGGCAGCTGTCTTGCTGCTATCAATGACTTTTAGCAGTTTCATTTGCGCCGCTGACCAGATTTTCACGCTCCGATCTCTGCTTGCACTAGCAAACAAACCACTTGACCCCAGAGCTACCAGTTTATTCACCGTAAGCAAATGAGCAGGAACTCGCAGAAGTAATGACTCATCTCTCCACAGGTGGATATGAGCATCCCGGCTTCCTGACAGCAAATCTCCATTCTGCATCGCAAGCACAGAAAAAACAGAGTTATCATGACCTCCAAGACGATTGAGAATTGTCTTCTTGTTAAGATCCACTAAGATGAGTTTTCCTGAACTTGAACCAACAACTAGCTTTTCACCACCAATCACGGCTATACTTCGAATGCTCTCTGCCGATAAAACCACAGCTCCGTGCAAATGGAGCTCACCAAGATCAAGACTATAGAGTAATCCACTGCCGGTGGCAGCATAGAGGTAATTCTGCACATGCTTCAAATCATAAATCGCCGAGCCAAGATTATAAGACCTCGGCAATAGTGTATTGCTCTGCAGTTCGATGAGAAAAAGCTCACCTTGCAGTGTGCCAATGGCTAGTAAATTGAGACTCCTCAAAAGACAGAGGGAAAAGATATTATTGGGTACTCGAGCGATCAGAACACCTTCATCACCTCCTTTGACATTCCATTTCACCACCCATCCTGCACCATCACCACTGTAGAATTCGCCGGGTTCAAGACCAGACTCAAGAACATACAGCGCCGAACGAAGGCCCGACTTCTTACCAATCTTCCTAAAGCTAATCTTATCCATATCTTTGAAGAGCCTAACTGCACAGTGTCATGCCTGCAATAATAAAGAAAATCATCAATAGCAGTACCAAATTGCTGGTATGGAAGAAGGAAGAAAGTCTAGATGAACTTGCCGCACAAGTGTTCAGCTTCGATGCAGCACACCTGGACGGCTTGCGAACAACTTCACGGAAGAAAGAATACCTGACCAACCTGCTTTTGCTGCGAATGCTTAGCTCGCCAAAAGAACAGCTACAATACACGGAACGTGGACAACCCTACTCAACAAATCATAAAATAAGTATCAGTCACAGCCTACTCTATCAAACCATGATCGCCAGCACAGAGTACCGTGTAGGAATCGATATAGAACATCAACGAGATAGCCTGCTCGTAACAAAGTCCAAATTTTGTACTAATGCCGAATTTGAAGCACTCACCAGGGCCGGAATACAGCATCCTTTGTTATTCACTTGGTGTACAAAAGAAGCAGCATTCAAATGGTACGGAAAAGGAAATCTTCCATTCATACCTAACATTGCCCTTAGACTGGACGAAAAGGCAATCCCCTGGGTTCGCATCATCCAAAACAATGTACAGCACGACTTAAAAGTGAATTACATTGACATAGATCAGGACACAATACTCACATTTCTAGTAGGACTTTGATTGTAGGGTAAAACCCTACAATTACGACGGACATAAGGCTACAAAGTATTCAAATTCAACAACCTATAACAATGTTACAACTCCGAAATACCCTCAAAAAGGCAGTTTTAGTAGGGCTGATGTAGGGTCTGACGAATTAATTTGCAGGGTATTTGTAGTGACACTTGAGCTTTTCAAATCATTGGTTTTCAAGTATCTTTGGATTGTTGCAAGACCGCAACTACACTGAATGAAGAGAAATTTGTAGTGAACCCGTTGCTTTGTGAGGGAAGTCAAGAGCCGTCGCAAAGTGAAACTGCACTGAGAAGTAACATACGTTAATGGATGGCTGTTGACTTAACACCTTCGACACCTCCCAAGAAGCTTCTACCTTTTTATTGAACAATTACATTGTCGACGCAGCCCAGTCGGGCTGGACTGCGTTGTATCACCTAATTTACATTGCACTATGTTAATTAAAATGCCACTAAAAAATGCACCAGATCAAAACGTAATTCTTGATAGCAAAGGCTATGATCTGCTCGTAAAAATGAACCTAATCGAATTTGGTCAAGATGCCATCTTTAGATTGCACTCAGCGGGCTACGCTGTTCATCAAAAATGGTCCGGAGACACTTGCCATACCGTTTATCTACACAAGTTCATTGCCAACCACTTTTTGGTAAAACCAGACACAACAAAACGTCTTTTTGTGAGAATGCTGAACGGCAACAAGCTGGATTGCAGAATTGAAAACCTGGAATGGGTTACCATGAGCATGTTGCGCAGACAGATGAAGACAAAGCACAACCAAACAGGATACAGAGGTGTCACAAAGGATCGAGGCTATTACAGATCCGTAATCAACATTGATGGAAAACGAATCAACCTGGGAACATTCAAGACTGCCGAAGATGCGGCCTTAGCTTACAACCGTAAGTCAAGAGAACTATTCGGAGAGACCAAAAGTCTCAACCAGGTTCAAGATCAATAGACCGTTACTACACACTACACATACTTAGCTCCTGGCTGAAGAGAAATCTGGCTAGGAGCTTTTTTTATTGCCCCTCACTAAGCACCTGCCACACCACTTCATTTATCGGAGCAGCCTCAATACAGATCTTTTCATTGTTAAATGGGTGTACAAAAGACAATGAACGAGCATGCAGATGAATGCTACCATCCTTGTTCGTTCGCTTGGAACCGTACTTGATGTCACCCTTGATCGGCATACCCCTTCCACTCATTTGTGCTCTGATTTGATGGTGTCTCCCTGTAAGCAATACCACTTCCAGCATAAAGTAGCGATCCGAACGGGAAATCAATCGATATTCTGCCGCGGCTGGCTTGGCTCCCTTTTCAGCATCCGAATACAAAAAGCTCTTATTAACTCTTCCGTTTTTCTTTATAAAATCCTCCCAACGACCCTGCTCGGGCGAAGGCTCCTTAGCAGTTACGGCCCAATAGCACTTTCGCACTGCTCCTTCCTGAAACATCGCAGAAAGCCGGGCTGTTGCCGATTTACTCTTAGCAAAGATGATCACTCCTGAAGCCCGCTTATCAATGCGATGAATTGGCCACAATCGAAGTGAATCTCCCTGAGCACGATAATGAATAGACAACAAATGATGTAGTGATCTTCCCTTTGTTTTGTCATCCTGAACACTTAATCCAGGTAACTTATTCACTGCCACAAACCATTGATCCTCAAAAAGAATCTGCAACTCTTCTTCCCTATTTCTGTGCAAAATACTGTTCATTTACGTCATCAATAAATTGGAGAATCTCCTCCTTTCCAGTCTCGTCAGAAGCCGAACTCATGAACTGCTGGGGCAGCTCTTCCCAATGCTTCAACATCGTCTTTTCAAACTCCGCTATATTCACCTTCCACTTCTTTTTCTGTCGCTTATCCAGCTTTGTAAAAACAAACACAAAAGGAATCTGCATCTCACCCATCCAATCTGCAAACTCCAGGTCTATCTTTTGCGGTGGAATACGCCCATCAATCAAAAGAAATACGCATTGCAAATTCTCCCGTTTCACCAAATAATGCCGAATCATCTTCTCCCACTTTGCCCGCTGGGTCTTCGATACCTTAGCATAACCATAACCAGGAAGATCAACCAGATACCATTCATTGTTAATGAAAAAGTGATTGATCAACTGCGTCTTACCAGGCGTTCCAGACACCTTTGCAAGCTTCTTGTGTCCGCAGAGATAATTGATCAGACTCGACTTACCCACATTGGACCGTCCAATAAAAGCATACTCCGGCTGATCCGTTTCAGGGCAAAGGTTTACCGTTGGCGAGCTACAAATGAAGTTGGCGTATTTGATAATCATCGATGTTCGTGTTTCTACTTATACAGGCTGGCAACGGAGCCCAGCTTAGAAAATATCCACAAAGGTAGCTAAAAGCAAGCCTGCCACAGACTGATTTTCACACTGTAAATTTTTTTAGGGATAGGGAATCCACAACTGTCCAATTTTGATGTCGCTGGAAATGATTTAGACGAGGCATTTTTTGACAGCATCCTGGTTGGCTGGTGG
>JAHDEE010000156.1:1656-14450 GCA_020629005.1 Chitinophagales bacterium | reverse complement strand
GCCTGTAGGCAGGGCTCCGACCAAAGGAGGAGACCTGACTACAGGATACACGAAGCGCGCAGATGCTGCCAGCATTGTAGCGTACAGCAGGTAGCCCGCTTCCAGGTGGGACTCGGTTTCGCTCCAAAAAAGCTAAAAAACAAAAGCCGTTTTTAGACGTTTATATTGCAGTCTTTGTAGTATCTTCCCTCTAAAAACCGGTACCATGGAAGCATTTCTGGAGTTTTTCGAAACGATGCCTTCCTGGCAAAAACTTGCCTGGATATTTGCTTGCCTTTCTTTTAATTGGATCGGAGAAGCCATTCGTCCCTTGTTCGATTTTGATTACAAAAAGCTGAAGCACATTGGAGTAAACATGGTCTTTCTTGCTTCTGATATCCTGATCAATCTCTTGTTTGGTATTGCGACTGTGGGCATTTTTGCCTGGGCTTCTGCTTCAGAATTTGGGCTGTTATACCATATCGATCTACCGCTTTGGTTGGAGCTGGTTATTGGTGTGATGTTTCTGGATTTCATGGCACAATATGCTGTTCATGTGCTATTGCACCGGGTTCCATTTATGTGGCGATTCCACATGATTCATCACAGTGATACCCATGTAGATGCGACTACGGCTACGAGACATCACCCGGGTGACTATGTTTGCCGGGAGATTTTTGCACTGATCGCCATATTGTTGGCGGGCATTCCATTGGCTTTCTATCTCTTTTACAGGATCTTAACTGTGTTTTTTGCCTACTTCAGCCACGCAAATATCCGGCTACCAAGGGCCCTCGACCGAGTACTTAGTTATGTCATTGTAACCCCTGACATGCATAAGTTTCACCATCATTTTGAGCGTCCATGGACAGACACCAATTTCGGAAATATCTTTTCCTTTTGGGATCGTATTTTTGGAACGCTGGTTTACGAAGATGCCAAGCAGGTAGAGTATGGTCTTGATATGCTGGATGACAGTCGATCTCAAGACATTGCCTATCAGTTTATGGTGCCTTTCAACAGTGATGTAAAGACTGATCCGGATAAAAACTTCCTGGGTATGAAAAGGAAGTAAGGCTGCCAAAAGGCTTTGACATGTCTGAGCAATTAGGAAAAGCCAGCTCCTTCCAAATTACTGGAGGAGCTGGCTTTTTTCTTGCTTTTTAGCCGATGATATCTTCCTTGACATTGCTCAGGAATTTATCGGTCTTGGCAGACTCTATCTTATTGTAGATCTTACTGGCCTCGTGCTTGTCTCTCGTCACCTTAGAAAGGGTCATACAAGCTGAGATGGTAAAGAGATAGGACATGATGAAGAAGAGCTTGTAGATTAGCTCCATTTCTACAAAGTATAGACCTATAAAGGTTCCTCCGGTGGAGACTGCAAATGATACCCAAGCTAGGGTGTGGAATGCGGCTGAATTTTCATATGCTGGATAATTCATAGGGTTGTGTTTTTAATTATTAAATCCGTTCGTTCAATACAGTCCCAATATAGACCAGCTATCCCCCCATTTCAACGCGATTCGACCAAATCCGGGATTGCATCGGCGAACTTGCCGAATGGCCTGATAATCATCCCATTTGGTTAATTAGCCCTATTTTGCAGATGATAAAGGGAAATTGGCAGATTGTAATTGTAGACCAGTAGCTGGATGGCGAATTTGTTGAATAGAAAGGTGATACATCGGCACCGGCAGGTGATTTGGCTAAATGTGGTGTTCTGGCTTGGAATGTTTCTCGCTCACTTTTATGTGCAGTACAATCCAAAAACGGGCTTTGAGACGACACCTCAGCTAATTTCCTTTGGCTATGGCATGTTGCTAAATGTTTTGACGATTTATTGCTTTGCTTATTGGGCTGCACCTGCTTATGTGCAAGCTCCGGCCTTGCGCACTTTGATGAAGTACAACCTGATCTTTCTGGCTGTGATCACACTTGGGGAGACATTGATAGATTGTGTTCATCAGTGGATTTTTGACGATTTCTATCAGGTGCAAAACAGGGGAATGGCTTATTTCGGCCGATTATGGGGTACTAATGTGCTTTTCACCTTATTCATATTAACGATGGCCAACCTCTATGCATTTAGTCTTTCGTGGATCAGAGATATAGAACGAAGAGAATTGGAAGAGAAAGAAAAGCTCAAAGCAGAACTAGCACTGATGAAGCAGCAGGTACATCCGCATTTCCTGTTCAATACGCTGAATAATCTTTTCGGCCTCGCCTGCGAGGCAGGAAACGAGAAGGTAGCAGATGGAATTTCAAAGCTTGCAGAGATCATGCGCTACATGACCTACGAAACGACCGCAGAACTTGTACCTGTGGAAAGCGAGATTCGATATTTGCAGAGCTTCGTTGATCTGCAAAAACTGCGACTGGGCCAGCAGGTGCCCGTCAGGTTCGAAGTCAGTGGTGAGCCAGGACAACAGCAGATCAGTCCTCTTTTGCTACTGCCCTTTATCGAAAACTGCTTTAAGCATGGCATCAGTTTTATAGACCCCTACCCTATCGAAATCCAGATAAAGACGCAAGCAGATGCAATTGAAATCCGAACGAGGAACAAAATCTACGCTAAAGAGGAGCAAAAGCCAGTCGGCGGTTTTGGCCTGGAAAATGTACGAATGAGATTGGAATTGCTGTATCCTGGGCGTCATCAATTGAGAATACGCGAAAATGAGGGAGTGTACGAAGTACAATTAGGAATTCAACAAAGCTAGACGATTATGAAAGAGACGATACGCTGTATTGCCGTAGATGATGAAGCGCCAGGTTTGAGCGTGATCCAAATGTATTGCAAAAAGATCCCCTTCCTGGAATTGGAAAAAACCTTCCAAAATCCTGTGGAAGCCCTGGCGTACGTAGAAGAAAACAAGCCAGACCTGGTATTTCTTGATATCAATATGCCCGACCTCAGCGGTTTGCAATTTGCCAGCATGCTGCAAGATCCCCCAGCCATCATTTTCACAACCGCACACAAGGAGTATGCACTGGAAAGCTATGATCTAGCTGCTGTTGACTATCTGATGAAACCGGTGGTTTTTGATCGTTTTCAGCAGGCAGTCGATAAGGTGCGGAAAGGTAGACGAAACGATTCCGCTGCGGTACCTACAACTGAGCAAGAGATGTCAGCCGCTCATCCAGGATTCATTTTTCTGAAGAGCGACAGTCGCTTCTTTAAGGTCAATTTACGGGATATCCAATACATCGAAGGCATGCGTGACTACGTAAAAGTGCACACACCGGATCAAGATATAATGACCTTATCCGGCATAGAAAAAATGCTGCAAAGACTACCTGCCAAGGATTTCATTAGAGTTCATCGCTCCTTCATTGTTGGCATCCGCCACATCGAAATGGTTCAGCATAACCATGTGATAATCAATGAGCAGAAGATCGCCATCAGCAATACCTATCGAGAGGCTCTATTTGCACTGATCGAGAAACATAGCAAAGGAACAAAGTAAGGGTTAAAGGATACTACGGGTTAGGTAGTTCGATTCAGCGTGAAGACTTTCTCTTTCTCTTGGCTGCTGCTCGCAACAATCTAACCCAGACCGACCACGGTGTTCTTTTCTTTTTCCCGGTAAGATGGTTCTCCACCTTGTCTAACGCATCTTCTAAAAGCGCATCATGCAACCATCGAATCGCAAAGGCCCAGGCGAAAATGGCAGAGCCCTTTACGTCTGCATCTATAGTGTGAATAAGCTCCGTTTCATTCCTTGATAGTTCCACCGCCTCCAAGCGATGTACCCCATCGAAACCTATTGGCCTGCTAAAGATGAACTCTACCAGTCGACCAGGAACATATTTGCCAACGCTGTAGCGCACTGGGCCGTGTCCACCCGCAGATCCGGGTTCCAGTCCTTTTGCCAACTTCATGGCAGGCCAGTGCTCTAGAGGCCAAATACGGTCATTAGGACCTGAGAGCGTTTCCATTACTTCACCCAACTTAGCTATTGAAGCTGGATAACGGCGGCGATGAACATTCAATACTTTCATAACTTTAGGTTTGTTTTTATTGATCGACCATCTTTAGTACAAATGTACTAGAAATTGTTAATTAGTGCAATAGTACTAAAAAGAAAATCTTGAACAAGACCAAGAAACGAATACTGAAGATCGCCCTTGAGCTCTTCAATCTAGATGGCCTGGCAGCTGTCAGCCAACGCAGTATAGCAGAAAAGTTGGGCATCAGCCCGGGCAATCTGACTTATCACTTCAAGAAGAAGGACGACATTTCAGAGGCTCTGTATTTTGAGTTTATTGAGCAGATATCGTCACGATCTACAGGCTTTAAATCAGAGCAGGTATCCATCGAGAGTTTTTCCAGGTTTGTAGCCGACTGGTTTGCATTGGTTTACGAGTACCGCTTTATATTCTTGGATATCACCCTACTGATGAGATCAAACGCCAAAGTCTATCAAAATTACAAACAGTTCGTGCAGGTGCGGCAGGGGATCTTTCTCAAGATCATTCATGAACTAGAGCAATTGCGATTGATTCGTTCCGAAGAATTTGAAGGCGAATACTACAGGCTATATGAGCGATTACATCTGATCTCAGACTACTACTTATCTATGATCAGCGCCGAAAAGCGAATCATAAGCCAGGAAGACCAGCAGAAGCACAAGACCTTGTTCTTTCAGGCCATATACCCCTATTTTCACGAAGCTGCAAAAGATGAGATTTTGGACTTTTTGCAGTAAGCAGGGGCTTTTCAGCGCTTAAACGGCTTCAAACTTGGTAGAAAATCCCAATTAAGCGATCTTTGCAGCCGGATTGCAAAACTGAGTGAGCATTTCGTCTTTCTTGGCGTTATATCCTTGAAGAACAAACTATGATTACAACTGATATTATCATTATCGGGGCGGGCCCTGTAGGACTTTTTACGGTCTTTGAGGCTGGCTTATTAAAGATGCGGTGCCACTTGATTGACGCGCTCCCCATACCGGGAGGGCAATGTGCAGAAATTTATCCCAAAAAACCGATTTACGATATACCTGGTTATCCTGAAATTCTTGCAGGAGAATTGGTGGATAATCTGATGAAACAGATCGAGCCTTTCAAACCCGGCTTTACACTAGGTGAGCCAGCAGTCTCGCTGGACAAAACAGACGATGACCAATTCATTGTCACAACCAAGCAAGGAACGCAACACAAAGCGCCTATCGTTGCGATTGCAGGCGGATTAGGAGTATTCGTGCCCAGAAGGCCAAGTATTGATAATCTGCGAGACTTTGAAGAAAAGGGTGTCAACTACTTCATCAAAGATCCTGAACCCTACCGAAACAAGAAAGTCGTGATCAGTGGAGGTGGTGATAGCGCACTGGATTGGGCAATCTTCATGGCCGAAGACTTTGCCTCCGATGTAACCTTGATTCACCGTAGCCAAAGCTTCCGCGCTCATCCTGATTCGGTCCAAAAGGCATTTGACCTTGCTGAAGCTGGCAAACTAAAGATGTTTCTACATTCGGAAGTACATAAACTGTCAGGCAATGGCAGTCTGGATGCAGTTACCGTAAAACAAAAAGAGAAGGAAGACTTCCAAATTGAGACCAAACATTGGCTGCCGCTCTTTGGCTTGACACCAAAGCTTGGCCCAATTGCCAAATGGGGACTGGAGCTCGAAAAAAATGCAATTGTTGTTAACAACGCCCTGGACTACTCCACCAACATCCCTGGTGTATTTGCCGTCGGCGACATAAATACTTACCCGGGTAAACTTAAATTGATTCTCTGTGGTTTTCATGAAGCAACCATAATGGTACAACATGCCTTTAAAAAAATCTACCCAGATAAGCGCAACGTGCTGAAATACACTACTGTAAACGGAGTAAACGGATTCGAATAATGAGCAAGGAAATAATCGCCATCACGGTGATAGATCGAGCAGGAACGGAACAGGCGATTGACTTACCAACTGATATGAATCTCAACCTGATGGAGGGTTGTCGTATCAATGAATTACCGGTGGAAGGCACTTGTGGAGGAATGGCCTTATGCGCCTCATGCCATGTGTACGTACACACTGAAGACATCATTCCACTCGAACGCGGGGATGACGAGCAGGCCATGCTGGATGATACAGAAAATGTGAAGCCAAACAGCCGTCTTTGTTGTCAGATTAGAATTACAGAAAATCTCGAAGGCGCAATTGTCGAATTGGCACCTGAAACTAATGGCGGCGAAGAGGATGAGGACTGGTAAACTCTAACGCAAACCAAAAACCGGCCACAGAAACCTAATACGCAACACTAGCTGATAAAGCAGCCAGGTGATGCCAAATGTGCCGACAAGCATCAGCAGCATCTTTATCCCATATTGCAGCTGCACATTCATCAGTCGCCCAAAAGTGCGTGGGTGATCAGCAAACTTCCGGCTAGCACCATTCAATATCAAACCTACGTTCTTTAGCTATTCAGATTCAGCGAAACTATCAACAGATTGACAGATCAAATCTCACTGCCGAGAAACAACACCAAGCTACAATTTTTGACGAAAAAGCAGCATCTAAGGGATTGTGAATCAATAAGTGTCTGATTTTGAGGCTGCTAGAAATGATTTAGACGAGGCATTTTTTGACAGCATCCTTTCTGGCTGGTGGAGAAAAATAACGAAGCATAAATCATTTCTAGCAAGTCAAAATGGACAGTTATTGATTCTCCATCCCTAAAGCAAAAGCAACCAGCTCTCAGGAAAAATACTATCTTTGGTCGCCGCACAAATTAACATATCACAAATTTAAACTATGGCAACGATTACGGAACCTAAAATGGACATCAAAAAAGCAGCTGGATTTGCAATGGTCAATATCCAATTTAAAGTCAGCATTGAGCGTGATGAGCTACGCTGGTTAGCTGGTACAAAAGAAGACGAGGTGAAAGCCCTCGTAACTTTGTACGGAAAGGATTCAGATGAAGGTGGAAAAGATCAGTTACTGTATAATTACAGTTATGATCTCGACAAGCTGGAAGAAAAAAAAGGCGCTTTGCAGGCGGCATCGGCCAAAGCACTGCCAGTTACTATGAATTTCAAAGTACCCTCAGCCAAGCTCGATGAAGACAAAGCATCTGATCGTCCTTCAGGTCCTAAGGGCAGTCCACTCGTCAAGGTTGCAAGCCTAAAAAAACAGACGGACAAAGTCATGCCCACCCGTCCAAAAAGACCAGGTCGACCACTAGTAAATGCGGAAAATCTGAAGAAGGAAATTGACGAAGTTTATGCTGTTATTTACCTTTCTGTGCAAAGGGAAAAGGACGCAGCATGGGAAGCTTTTACCCCTGTTGTCGCCACCAACGTGGTTCGTCGAAGATTCTAAAAATATTTGCAGCTCCAGAAATTTGATAATCATTTTTTATTGGAGCGAAACATTTTCCGGTCGCGGAAAATGTGTACCTGCTGTACGCTCCAATAGCGGTAGCATGCAGTCGCTTCGTTGCACACTGCAGCAAGTCTGCTCCTACGGTCGCAGCCTTGCTGCAGCGGCACTCAGTCGCCTGCCTGCCACCGCTATTTCCACTTCCATCAGGGCTATTTTGCACCAATCCCCCACGTGGAAAAAAGGAATTTTCATAGCAAAGACATAGCAAAATCCCCTTCGATGTGGCCCTGTAATAGCAAATTGGTCCTTGCTGTTTGCTTCCCAATCAAAACACCCGCACAATATTAAACCCAAAGAAAATTACCCCATCGGACCAATCTCCCTCGGCATTCGAAATAAAGCCAGGCTCATTGGTTGACTGCGCATTTGAAAAGAGTAGTTGAAATACGTGTCCACCGGTTTCGATATCCATACCGATCGAGAGCGGATTCTGATAGACAGAATCATCAGCACGATTGAAATTATAGACATAGTCCCAATTGATCGACGATCGCTTGCTTACCTTAAATCTACCACCGATACCAAGTGCCACCTGGTTATGATCCTGGTCTGCGTTGAAAACCAGGTTCTCACGAACAAATGTTGGCGCAATCTCCAACGAAATACTATTGGACAATCTTCTGGACATTAGCAGCTGATATGCATAGCTAAAGCGATCCGCATCTTTCAAATCAGGAAAAATTGTTTCTGTAACAGAAGTATTGATGTTTACAGTCGCATATCCAGTGAGATTCAGCGGAAATTTGTCCGATTGATTGGCTAACACTAGCTTAGCAGATCCAGCATAAGTTTTTCGAAGTGATTCACGACTAATACCCAATTGAAAACCTTCTAACAGGCCATAGACCATTTGAATCTTTGTATTTGCATTGTCCAATCCAAAAAAGGTATCAAAGCCGTCTTTAACACTGCCAAATCGGTGCGAGACATACATATATAAGTCTCCCTTGGCCGCTACCTTGGTGGATTGTAAATTGGCAATTTTCATTGCCTTGAAGGCCGGGTATTGAAAAGTCAATTCTTCGGTTTCACTTTCCAGTTCTCCCAGCAAGTCATCTTGCGCTTGAACGTTCTGGATAAAAAATGAGACCAAAAGGAACGAGAATAGAATTCTAAGCTTCATCGTCTGTATTTTTGCAGGATTGAATTGATGATAAGGACTACTCTTCTAGGTAACCGTCCGTAATCCACTTATTAATGATTTCTCGCTGGGAGGAAGAAATCAAACCAGCAGGAGGCATGGGGCTTGCCAGATCATTCATTCTGGCTACCAGATTCCCATCTTCGGTTGAGAGACGGACTGTGTTATAGTCATCCAATAGTAGGCCGCCACTAGGCAGCTCTCCACTATGGCAGCCTACACAATGTGTTTCCATAACTGCCTTAACGTCGGGATCATACTTGACAATTTCCTCAATCGGGCCACTGTCCCCATCATCTACAACGGCCTTTGTACAGGCCTGCCAGCTAAATATCAGGATTGCCAAAAGGCATGGAATGCAAAATCGTTTCATGCTACAAATTTGAATCAAAATTTAACAATGCTGTTGCTTACTTGCGTCTCAGATATGCAAGTGCGCAGCCGTTCAATTGCTCTAGCTAAGGTATCATTATTCTTTTGCTTGAACCTTAATCTCACCTGGGTATGTCCTATAGCTGACGCAGACCAAGTTGCTAAGGGATAGGGAATCAATAACTGTCCGATTTTGACGTCGCTGGAGATGATTTAGACGAGGCATTTTTTGACAGCATCCTTGTTGGCTGGTGGAGAAAAATAACGATGGATAAATCATTTCCAGCAAGTCAAAATGGACATTTATTGATTCGCTGTCCCTAAACAGGATACCACTGAAGTAAAAATTCCCTTTGCAGGGCATCATCGTACCAATGTCACATTGCCTTGATATTGCACTTTATAGCCGTCCAAAAATACCGCCTCCAACAAAAAGCAATAGACTCCCATAGGCATTTCTTCGCCCGCAAAACGCCCATCCCAACCGAGAAAATCTGCTTGCCCACTTATACCCTCTTGTTCGTAAAGCAGCTTTCCCCATCGGTCGAAAATGTAAAAGCCTTCAATCTCCCGCAAGGACCGATTGTAGAGGAATCGAAAACGGTCATTTATTTGATTGCCATCCGGACTAAAGGCAGTAGGTATCAAAAGCTGCCGATTAGACTTGTCGACGATTACTTCAACGGAATCAAGATGCCAGCAATCATTTTGGTCTGTACCATGCAAATAGAAGACTGTAGAGTCGATCGCTGTAAACTCCAGCTGTGCACCTTCGTTGAGTAGCTGTCCATTCAGATCATACCAATATAATTCCTGAAGGTTTTGGTCGACAAACAGAGGCTCAATCACGGCATCCTCACCTAAATCGAGCGTTAGGGACTCGGGCAGATCAATCGCATTCGAGCCTGGATGCCATCCGAGTCGCAACTCAATAATACTATCACAGCCTGAAACATTGGTCAATTGCTGAAAGTAAGACCCTGGCTCCGAAATCTCTGTTCCAAAAAACAGTTGGGAATCGCCTTCGCACATGTTATCTTCCAGCAATGAGTACGAACGCTCAAGCACCTGCAAATCAAAGCGCAAAACAGAATCACAACCATCGGAAGCCATCAAAGTTTGCTCAAAATATCCCGTAGTTTGATAGGTCTGACCTTCAATCTCCAAGGCTTCGCCTTCACAAATACTCAAGGAAAGATCGCTGTAGTAGGGCGGCAAAAAAAGATCATAATCCTGGGAGAGCGAGCAGCCTTCCTCGTTGGAAATGACCAGTTGGTAACTACCCTCCACTCCTGGACCAGATACAAGAAGTAAAGCACTGTTAGTCTCTCCAACTAAGGCAACCCCATCCTTGTACCATTGGTAGGATTGTCCCGATTCTGATGGGACACCCAATAGCAGATCATCAGTACAAATTCCTCCGCTTACTGGATTTAAGGGAAAGCCAAATTCCGCTTCTTTCTCCAGCGCCAGACGGTCCACAAAAAAATAAGGTTGCAATTGGTAATTCGGATTAACAGCACAAGAGGGACCAATAACAATGGCAGCATATGCTTGCGCGGCTTCAAACTCCAGACTAACATTGACCCATTCCCCATTACCTGACACCGTTTGCTCCGCCAATACAGTAAATCCCCCGGCATTCAAAGGACAACCAATGTTGATATTTCCTCCACCAAAGGGGATCGCAGAACAGGAAGTCGACCCAAATATGGCAATTTCGAAGGAGCTGCTGCCCGGAACATCCTCCTGAAAGCCCACATAAAAGTCTAATCTGTAGCTGACACCTATCTCCATACTCTCTGCAAGGCAGGCTCCAGTGTATTCCTTATAATTCTCTCCTCCCGGAGCAAAAGGCAACTGCACGCCATCTCTTAGGCCCACAGCACCATCCCCATCTGCAAAAGGCAATGGTGCGAAAGCTGGAATGCTCAGATTGCCTAAGTATCCCTCGCAGGTATGTACGTAATCACTGGTTGCAGCCGAAGCCTGAATCCACGATTCGGCACAATGGAGCATTTCATCATCATCAGGACAGCAGTTCATTTCCTCAAAAGAGGGATTCGGTATGAGAGAAGAAGCGAGGTAAGATTCGCAGATACAGGAAGGGTCATTAAGGTCAATCAATCCGTTTTGATCATCATCCAAACCATTGTCACAAATTTCCTGAGCATTTACCTTAAACGAAGCTGCCAGCACGCAACAGAACAGTATGCAGAATGGCATGCTGCGGCATGTGAATTCAGTCCACCACACCCGAACAAATATGGATCTCTTCTTCTTCAATTTCCAATTGTTTAACGCCAGTGCAGCGAACTTGCTTCTACTTCTGCCACTTCCACTAAGATAAGCTCTTTTGCCGTCGCTTCCCTTCCTTCATGATCACTTTGTCAAACAATGTCCCAAGTCCATCTACTCAAATTAGGAAAGGCATCAATGCTCAAACCCTGGCGCCTTCACTGGGAAGAAAAGCGTACAGTGTTAGAACATTGACAAAAGATATCCATTCTGCAATGATGTAAATCATGCGTCAATTATTCTGAATCAATAGGCCTTTGCGTTTCGGAGAATGACTGCTAAACTTCGTAATTTGTGCCTTAGGCATCAGGAATTTTTGTTTGTCTTTTCTTGCACAAACGCTATGCTCATTCGTCAATGTCAGAAAACAGCGCTGGCCAAAGCTAAATCTGATTGAAAACATGACCACTCGAAATAGATGCCTGCCAAATCCTGATCAATCTCTAACCGACAAAAAATTTGCATGAAAAAACACGTCCTTTTACTGATGTTGAGCCTTTGCTCCCAGTGGCTCATCTCCCATCATTGCTCTGCACAAGAGTTTCATCTGAACACAATCGATTCCCATCAGTACGATCTTCGTGAGCACTTTACATCCTTTCAGGTATTGGAACTTGACATCCCACTTGTCAACAAATATCTACAAAGCGAACAATTCGACGGCCCATTACAGCTTCAATTTCAAAATCAGGACCCTTGGAATCTGTTTTTGATCGAAAACGACATTAGAGGTAAAAACTATCACGCATTTGCCATCGAAAGCCAAAACAGGAAACGAACACTGCCTGAAAACACGGCTACCGCCTATGAAGGTTATGTCGTTGGGCAAAATGGTGAAATCAGACTTACAGTTACTGATGACATTTTCTCGGGATTCGTAACTATTGCTGGTGAAAGATACCACATTGACCCCTTGTCAAACTTTGTGGAGCATGCTCCGCAAAACCAGTTGATCCTATACAAGGTTAGTGATACTGTCAGTACTGGTGAACACTACTGTGGTACTGTACAAAAGTACAGCAATGCAGCTCAACAACAGGTAACGGAAATGCGACGCTTAGACAACAGAACCGGAGAAACAGAATGCCGAAAACTAGAGTTTGCATTGGCAGCTGATAACTCACTTGTCAACTTTTTTGGCTCAGCAGCCGACACAGAAACCTATCTCACCAACATTATGAACATGGTGGAAGCCGACTATACCAATCCGACTGCATTTCAGTACGACATAGACTTTGAAATTGTGGAGATTGTGACGATAACAGGACCTACTAACCCCTGGCCAACCACAAATCTCACTACCCCAAGTGTTTGCTCAAGTGATATTCTAAGTGAGTTTGCAGCCTGGGGGCCAGGCGGATTTACCGCTACATATGACCTCGCTCAAATTTGGACTTTTTTGGTGATAGACGATTGTGCTCCGACTCCTTCGACCGGCGTGGTCGGACTTGCATATTCTCTTCCCATAAATATTTGCAGTAGCAACTTCGGATATAGCCTGATCGAGTACTTTTCTAATGATATGAGTACCATGCGGGAAACTACTTCGCATGAAATCGGACATAACTTCGGTTGTCCGCACACAGACATTGCTGGTGCAAACATCATGGAGCCTTTTGT
>JAHDEE010000156.1:0-1556 GCA_020629005.1 Chitinophagales bacterium | reverse complement strand
ACTTTGACTGGTGTGCCAGTAGGCACTACCTCAGTGACTGCAACAGATGATGGAGATGGAAGCTGTACTTTCACTGCCGATGTCTATATACCAACTATGCCCGCGCCTGCTGCCATTCCAACCACTTATTGTGAAGGAGATCCTGATGTGAACCTGGTTGCGACCGCACCCATTCAATACGGCTCCATCATTCTCGATCTGGATGATGATGGATACGCAAACTCTGAGCAAGCTGCTCAAATCATTGACAAAGATGGCAATGTGGTCTACGACTACCCGCGCGGAAGCTTCAATGGGGCAGGCACAGGGACCAGCAGTAATACAACTTTTGTGTCCGGGCCGCTGAATCTGGAATTTGCACCTTATACAGTCATTGTAGGTGATTCATATGGAGATGGCTTAAGTGCCTTCGATTGTTTTGACGCCCCGGAGGTCAATGGATCCTACGAAGTTCGAGATGGGCAAGGAAATGTGATTTTCAACGGTACAATCGCCGCCACAGATTGTGATGGAAATAATGCCGACTCCAATCTACATACATTTACTCCTGCCGTAGATTCCGCCTTCTCCGGTAATTACACGGGAACTGGTATTACCGATGCTACGGCAGATGATGGGCTGGCAGTGTTTTCTCCCGGTACTGCTGGATTGGGAAGACATTCAATCTATTACACAGTGGAAAGCGATTTAACCAGCACCGCAACCGGATTGCAAGCTGATCCCGATCTGGGATGTTATGCAGAAGAAATCATTATAGACGTATTCGCAAAACCAGCATTGTCAACCCTCACTACCTGTAATCCCGATGGCAGTTATAATGTCACAGTTGGAGTAAATCTAGGTAGCTGGAACGGAATTCTAAGCGGTGCAGATGCGAACTTTACCGTCACAGCCACTGCTGGTACTCCAACTAGCTCAGCAATCTCTGCCAATGGCTCCATCAGCATCAACAATGTCCCTGCAGGCTCTCCGACAACTATTACGGTAGGAAGCGGCACCGAAAATGGAGGCTGCAATTCCACAATTGTTGTGGCTGACCCTGCATGTCCTGCTTGTGTCACGGAGATCATTTGCAATACCATCGACGACGATTGCAACCCTGCAACTCCTGATGCTCCAGATGCAGACGGGGATGGAGTCACGGTATGTGACGGAGATTGCAACGATAATGATAGTGCAATATTCCCAGGCGCCTCTTGCACCGATAATGACAACACCACAATTAACGACATGATAGATGCCGCTTGCAACTGTGTAGGTACGCCTACAGCTTGCACAGGCATCGGTGATGCCGATGGTGACGGTGTTTGTACAAATTTAGACTGCGATGACAATGATGCGGGAGTAACCACAGTAGATACCGATGGAGACGGAGTCTGCGCGGATGCGGATTGTGATGACAACAACGCAGCCATCACAACACTCGATGCAGATGGTGATGGCCTCTGCTCCGATGTCGACTGTGATGACAACGATGCAAGTGTCGTGGTGGTCGATATGGACGGTGACGGTGTGTGCGCCGATGTCGATTGCGATGACATGAACGCTGCCATCAC
>JAHDEE010000155.1 GCA_020629005.1 Chitinophagales bacterium | reverse complement strand
AGCGTAGTCGAAGCGCCCGTTGAAGACGGACCACGAAGAACAACATTTTCATTGCGCAAGACCCTTATTATCAGCTCCGTAGTCCGCCAATAACGGGCCTTTCGGCTCCGACCAAGGACCGTCATTGGCTACAGCATTAATGTGAGCAAAGTCCTTTTTCGAGCAGGTGAATTGGTTTTTACTCACTCTGGAGCGCTGCGCTCCCCGCTTTCTTTTGCGCCAGTCACTGGATGCACATTTAAACATTGCTTATCTTTAGGAGTCGTAGGGAATCACCCCTTGATCCTTAAAATCAGATAAGATGCAGCGACTGCTACCTGGTGTTTTGCTTTTTCTCCTTCCGATTATTTGTTTTGCGCAAGGTACTTATCAGCGGACCCAAATCGTAAATGATGCCAAGAATGAGATTGGGCGTCCTTACGTGTATGGCGGTGAGCGCCCTTCTGGATTTGACTGCTCGGGCCTGGTGCAATATGTCTTTGGTAATAATGGTTACTCGCTTCCCAGAACCTCAAGAGATCAATCCAGCATTGCTAGCAAGCGCAAATTGCGAAGACTACAACCGGGAGATTTGATCTTTTTTGGCAGTGGTAAGAAAGTGAATCACGTGGGAATTGTGAGTCGAAATGTGAACGGGCAACTGTACATGGTACACAGTGGCTCTTCGACCGGAGTAGAAGAGATAGAGGTGTACAGCAACAACTATTGGTCGCGAAGAATCAGCTTTGGTGGGTCTGTTTTAGACGACGAAGACCTGCTTGCTGTAGAGCCTCCCGAAAAGATCAAGACCGAAAGAGGCAGAAGCTCCAAGCCTTCATCTGGAGCAAATCAACCGAGAGCCAGAACCCGAACCGGAACCAGTAGTTCTGCTGGGCGACCAAGCTCAGGCAGTTCAAGAAGCACCATCAGTGCCGAGGATTTGAAACGCTGGCGGGAAAAGCAGAAGCGCAAAATCGAAAAGGCAAAAGCTAAGCTCAAGAAGCGCAAGGAACGACGAAAGAATCGGAAAATGAAGAGAGCAAAAAAGCGCTAAGGGAGTGGTAGCGCTTAAGCGTATAGCTCAGGCAAAACGAAAGGGGCCAGGGCCAGGGCCACGGGTTGATAGTACAGCATTGTTCTGGTCACTGCATCGTTGCTAAGTAAACCGCTGGCACCATTGTGTTGCTTGGAGTTGACTTTTGAAAATATCTTGTCATTGGCATGGCCCAGCTCCATGCCTTCATTGATTAGCTTTACCACAGGAGGTGGAAGAAAGAAGGAGCTTGTTCTGGCCTTGCCCGCTTTGCCTTCTGGACCTATAATGAACACCCAGGCAAAAGACTCGAGTTCGTCCACTTCACAAGGAGCAACGCCGCCCTCAATTCCGACCCAGAAATGCGCATCTTCCACTGCCTGCTTCGCAGCCGTTGCACGGTTCCTGGCTCCTTGCAGGGTCTCTGAATCTGACATCGGTTGCTCAGCCACTCCAGAGGGCACACTGATCCCTTCAACCTCAAATTCCTGAGCAGAGAATACTGCCTCAAATGCCAATTGCACTGCATTGATTTTAACGGGATTCTTTGAACCAACAATAAGCTTCTTTTTCAAGGCTGGCGATTTAGCATTCGATAAAAATGAGCTGATTGCTCTTGTGCTTCGGAAACGAAGTAGGTACCAACTCCAAGGGCTTCTATTTCTGTCATCCTTCGTTGCTTCTCTGTCACGTAGCCACGGCTACTCTCCTTCCTCGCACCTGGTCTCACAAAGGTAAGTAAAGCAATTTGAAATGGCTTTGCGAGTATTTCTTATCTTTGCCGACCCACGTATAATCAATGACTTTTTTGGCCTGGAGTATGAGCTAATTTTTTGCTGCTTTTTTACCGCCACCTCCTGCATGAGGCGATAGGTAGCTAGCGCCCGGAAGCACTGGAAAAGGATCATTCTAAGATTCGCATCGTAGAATGATTGAGCCCAATGTTTCTACAAATACTCTGGTCAAGCTCACTTACTCGACTTATGAAGTCGACTGCGAAACATTGAATATATGCCAACCTCCGTTCTCATTGCCCCAGACAAATTCAAAGGCTCCTTCACAGCTGAACAAGTTGCAAGGGCCATGCAGAGAGGACTGGAATCTCATTCCCAATTGCAGACTAGCGTGCAGCCGCTGGCGGATGGAGGTGAAGGAAGCGCGCATATCCTAACTAAGCAGTGTGGAGGGCAAATGCTGCAAGAGCAGGTGCAAGATCCTCTGGGTAGGTCTGTACTTGCACAGTATGGTTGGGTGCAAGACTCCCAATTAGCCCTTATTGAAATGGCCGCGGCTTCAGGGCTGTCCCTTTTGCATCCCTCTGAGCACGATGTGATGAAAGCCAGTACTTATGGCACTGGACAGCTGATTAGGGCGGCAGTCAAACGAGGAGCAAAAACGATCTTTCTCTGTCTCGGTGGTAGCGCCACCTCCGACATGGGTATCGGAATGGCTGCGGCCTGCGGTTATGCTTTTTGGGACGAATTCAAAATTCTCCTCGATCCCGTAGCTGCTTCGCTATCAAAAATCCGAAGCATTACTTATGAGGATTTCGCCATCGACTGGAATCATTTGGAAACCCTGGTCCTCTGTGATGTGTCAAACATGCTATTGGGAAGAGAAGGTGCCGTGTCCTGTTTTGCGCCACAAAAAGGGGCCAATGCCAGTCAGATGGAGTTGCTCGAAAAAGGCTTTCAAAATATGACTTCCGTTCTTGCCGAGTGCACTCAAATAGATGCGAGTACAATGCCTGGAGCAGGTGCTGCTGGAGGATTAGGAGCCGCGGCAGTCTGGTTTCTAAATGCGCAGTTAGCCAGTGGAGCCGATTTCTTATTGGATGCAGTGCAATTTGATCATCAGCTCAGTAACTGCGATTGGGTGATTACCGGAGAAGGGAAAATAGATAAACAAAGCCTGAATGGAAAGCTCAGCAAAGCCGTTTTGGACAGAGCAAAACGAATGGATAAAAAAGTGATGGGTGTTTTCGCGCAATCAGAATTTGCGCAAGAGGAATTACGTGAAATTGGCTTCGATCATAGCCTGATTCTCTCTCAGAAAGATGCTCACCTTCGATTGCCAAAGGTGAGCATCTGGGACATTGAAAAACAAGTTTCAGGTGTGACTAACTTATTAGCTCTAAGTTAGTGTTTTAACATTAATCTCCATAATAGAAGCCTGATAAGTTAAGACTTTTAGGATGGACAGTATTTGCTCAAGGTCCCAGATGCTTTTTGCTTATTGCTTACGTATAGAACCAGATCCCATAATTGATCGATCTACCTCTGGCGAGCCTTTGTAATACACAGAACCACTGCCAACGATACTTGCATCAAGTGCCGAATCAACAGAGACCTCAACGTCGCCAGAACCAGCAATACTGACCTCGGTATTTTTGGTCAGAAGGTCAAAGGCATTGACATCGCCAGATCCGGCAATGGATACCGACAACTCTTCCGCGGCTCCTTCCAATTCAAGATCACCAGAGCCACTTATGGCAGCATCCAGGGATTGTGTGATCAATTTGGCTGATACATCCCCAGAGCCACTAATCGCTACATCAGTTGTTTTAGCTTCGAAGCTGCAATTCAAACTGCCAGAGCCACTGACTGCCAGATCCATAGACTTAACAGCCGGGAATCCCTCTTCCACAAATACATCACCAGAGCCACTGATAGCTACAGCGTAAATTTCCGGCATCACAATATGAATGCTGATCGGCTCACTTTTGCGAACACACTTAGCAAATTTGATATCCCATGCACCATCCGAGACTTTGGTTTCAATATTGTCAATCAGATTTTGCTGCGCATTTACCCTTACCTGGAAGCCGTCTCCAGGCACAATTTTTACGTCTGCAGGGATGCTCAGTCCGATCTGGTCAAAGCCTCCTACTTTTAGTTCCTGGGTCACAACCTTACCTTCACCATCGATACAATTCCATCCATTCCAGCTATTAGGGGTGTATGCCGTAAACAAAAAGAATCCCAGACAAAGCGTTAATAATAGACTTGCGGATTTCATACTGATATTTTTTTGGGTAACTTTAGATAAAAAGAGGAGCGCCATTAAAAAGGGAGTCCGAACCACTCATCTGTTATGGTACTCCTCTTTATATGTTATCTATTCTGGAAAATTAATTAATATCTCAACTGCTAATCGGGTTTTCACTTAATTTAACTACGTTAATAAGTGCTAAGGCGCAAACCTTTTCCCTTGCTGCAACGGGCGGAAAAAGCAAAAGGTTACAGGCAGTTTGATTTTTTCTCCAAATTTTCTGCTTTTTATATTTAGGAGCGAAAGCTACTCTTTCGCGCTACCTGTCTACCCGTGCTCCACTATTATACAGCACCCGCCTGCTTGTTCGCTGCTCAGCATCTGCCGTCTCTTCGCATACTCAGAGCCAGCATCTGCTGGCGCTCACTGGCGCATGCAGGCACTGTATACCGTTTCGCCCGGGGCTAATTTGACACTACCTACCGCCGCGCCATCCAGAGTAAAAACCCAATCTGGAGTCTTCAACGGTCGCTG
The DNA here is from genome assembly GCA_020629005.1 of Chitinophagales bacterium. GTDB lineage: Bacteria > Bacteroidota > Bacteroidia > Chitinophagales > UBA2359 > JAHDDV01. Next base: position 9,927 of record JAHDEE010000155.1, on the reverse strand, counting down.
AGCGTAGTCGAAGCGCCCGTTGAAGACGGACCACGAAGAACAGTGTTTCCACAACATACGGACTTCATTACCAGCTCCGTAGTCCGCCAATAACGCGCCTTTCGGCTACGCTCAAGGACCGTCATTGGCTACTGCATTAATAGGAACAAAGTCCTTTTTTCTGGCAGGCAAAATTAGTTTTTACTCACTCTGGCGCAACCATCAGTTTTAGATTTCCTCTCCCAAAATCCAAAATTCCAAATCCCCCATCAAAACCTCAGCCCAGCAGTAAAACCCATCCACATCTCCGAAGTGATACCGTCTACATGCTGCTTGAAGAAACTCTTATGTGCAAGAGACGAGCCAAATACCCCTGTGTCAGGATCGATTCTTTCTGTGATCATCAGGTTTAGCACAGGCCCTCCAAAGAGCGAGAAATGTTTGGCGAAGCTGTAGCTCAGTGGTAATCTGAGTTGAGACAATACATTAAGGTTGGTGCTCCATTCATCATCTTCCTTCACCTGCTTGGCTACCAATTCAGCACTGAGGTCCAGATTCTTTACGATCCTGGTCGTGCTTCCCACTCCATAACCGATGGCCATAAAGTTTTGGTTCTTGTTGGTAGAGAATTCAAAAATATTGTGAAAAGAACGAGCCCCAAGTTTGACATTTGCATTGAAGGTCAAACGATCTTGAGTAAATATTTCGATGTGATTGTAGCCGTTTTTCACGATGTTCAAAAAGCCAATTGGCACACCTTCCACAGACTCGGAAATGTTGACCAATGCGATCTGTGTTCCCTTCACTTCTTTGGCGATATTGAGCAGTGAAGCAATTTGTACACCATTCACATCACTGGCATAGTTTAGCAGCCCGGAAGCCTGTACGCCGATGACATCATTTTTTGAGAAGTTGATTGCCCCTGCGACCTGCCCGCCTTCAGACTTACCCGCAGTAACATTTGCCAGTCCAGCAGCCTGCAATCCTTTTACATCCCCTCTGGCCACATTAGCCAGTCCAGCAGCCTGCATGATCTCCACATTGTCGGCAGTATTAAACATTCCTGCGGCCTGCAGTCCGGTCATATCACCATTGGTGGCGCAAAAGAGACCGCTTGCCTGTAGGCCATTTACCGCTCCACCGACAGTGCTTCCAAGGCCGGCAATCTGTACTCCTTTCACATCATCAGTAATGGAATTGAGCATGCCAGCTTCCAAACCTTGCACACCTGCATTTCTTCCCCAAATCACATTGAAGGAAATATTATTGACATTATTGCTGTCGCCTCTTAGAGCCATATTGGGCAGCACAGAAATCTGAGCAGGCACCACAATTGCCTCTGGCATCTCGTATTCAATGCGGTCGGCAAGGTCTTCGAAGACAAGTTCCACTTCACTTTTAGGCTTGCTTTGGTCTAGCATCGGCAACTCTGCTCCAACCAGTTCGAACTGCTCAAGAGAGGGAGATTCAAATGGGGGCAGGTGTCTTATTGGCTCAGTCCTTTGTGGTACGGTTCTTAGCACTCTCCGGTTGAGCGCTTTTTCCTTAGCAGGGATGCTAAGTTTAGCCGGGAGGGTGTTATTTCCTTCAGCATTTGGTCCAGCCTCATCAGGAAGGCTGGGTTTCAGGACGTATTGATTATTGATCTTTGTAGCGGCAATTCCATTGCTCTTGAACAAGATATCCAGTGCCTCATTCAGACTCTTTTGCTCAATACTCAAAGTAATTTCCTTGTCGATTGGAATCAGGTCTTTGCTGTAAGAGAAATTGATCCCATACTGTTGATGCAGATCTACCAACACATCGTAGAGCTGCTGATTTTCGTATTCGAAACTGACGAGTTCCTGCTGCTGAGCGAACAAACATATCGAACCAAGTAGAAATAGAAAAAGCACCAAAGTCTGCTTCATGATCTTCTCATTTGCTTTGCAAATTGACTAGCAGGAATGCGTGATGGGGATTAGCAACCTTTACCCTCAATACTGTATTGTTTACCCTTTTTGCTCACTTTCACATCCAATCCAAATTCAATCACTTCGATGATCTCATCTAATTTTGGTTCCTTGAAAGTGCCCGTAAAGTGACAGTTTAGCAAGTCGCGGTTTGGCTCTTCAATATCGATCTTAAAATGTCGCTCTATTGAGTTGATGACTTCCATCAATTTGCTGTTGTCGAAAGCTAGCTTTTGGGTTTGCCAGCTCAAGGCATTTGGCGATGCCGGCTCTTGCCTGGCCAGGTCTTTCGACTGTTTGTCGTAAGCGGCGGCCAAACCAGGACTTAATAAGACGCTCTCTCCTTTAAGCTCCTCAAATCTCACCTTCCCAGACTCGACAGTGACAACTATGTCTTCCTCATCAGGAAAAGCACGCACATTAAATCGGGTGCCAAGAACGGTGGTCTGAGTTTCTGGTGTATTAACTGTGAAGCTACGACCATTGTCTTTAAGTACCTCAAACATGGCCTCGCCTACAAGGGATACCTTGCGATCTTCAAAGCTTGCGAGATATTCGATAGTTGAGTTCTTGTTTAGCCAGGCCTTACTCCCATCCGGCAGCACCACTTCCTTACTTTCGGATCCGGAATTGATTCTTAGTACATCCGCCAGTCCGTTTCCTGCATTACCTTCTTGTGCGCTGAACCAATATAGCCCAATTGCGCCGAGCAACAGAAGCGTGGCAGCAACCGAAAGCAAAGGCTTCCAGGGAGACATGCGCACGACTTTGGCAGGGCGATTTGTTTGTGTTTGAACTGAGTTAGCTTTGGGAGTACTGGTGCCGCCTAGGCCTTGTTTTGCTTCGTGCTCATCCAGTTTCTGGATGAGAGAATCCCAGGATTTTTCCGCCCTGACAAGAAATTCTGGCTCGTAGCTGGCTGCCAGCTCCCAACTTTCACTCAGCTCATCGAAGTAAGTTTGATTTGTCTCACTGGCAGCAATCCAATCTAAAAGCTCCTTCTGTTCATTGTCTCCAATGTTTCCAGACAGAAATGCTGCAATGAGCTCCGTGTATCGGGCTTCGTTCATTTGGTGAAAATTATTAGCTTCTACTATTGTAGACGATAAAAATCCGTGCTACCCCTATAGATTTTAAATTTTTTCTGATCAATTTGCCTCTTATGCTCTTCCAAGTGCGGCGCGTAGCACTTTTAGAGCCTTACCCATCTGGTTTTCAACCGTTTTTATAGATAAATCCAGTTTTTTTGCTATTTCTTTGTAGCTCAATTCTTCTTGGCGACTCAATAAGAATATGGCCTTGCACCTGGGAGGCAATGAGTCGATACTTGCATCAATCCGCAGTTTGAGTTCGTCACCCATCAGTCGTTCATCCGCCGAAGCAGTAGGCAACTCAATTTGATGATCTGCAACCGACTCTTCCCAGTGATTTTTGTTTTTCCGCAGATGCGAGATGGCCTCGTTGTAAGCCATTCTTCGGAGATATGCACCCACAGAACTATTGATAACTATTTGATCTCGTTTGGTCCACATTTTAAGGAAGACATTTTGAGCAATGTCTTCGGTTGTGGCTGCATTTTTTACCAGTTTATATACCGTTCCACAAACCATCGAGTAGTGCTCGTCAAAAATCTTCCTCAGAGGATCTCTTGAGGAGGATTCACCCTCTGATAACAGGTCTGTTAGCTTGGTTCCTTCCACTGTGGCCAAAAGCGTTAATCGTTTGACTGTTCTGCAAAATGCAATCAACAATATTAATCAATAGTTCCCTAAAAATACAGAGCTTGCAGGTTTAGCAATAGGTTTCCGGCTTATCTCATTCTTCTTGGCGGCAACAAGCTTGTCGGAAAATCGGTCAAGATTCTCATTATCAGGATGAATTAAGTAACTTCCAGTAGAATTTTCCACATACTTATCCACATTGTTAACATCTAACAAAGATCGCCAGCTCGTAACTCGTCGAAGCAGCTATCGCTTGCCACTGTTTATTCCGGTTTATCAACCCAGGTCAAACCTTATCCCGATTGAAGTGCTGAAGTCTGAATTTGGCATAGAAGGCATGATTGTCAACGGGTTTTTTCTCTATAAGGATCGTGAAACCAAGCAGTTACTCACTGAGCAAATGGCGATTCAGGAGTATATAGGTTTTGATGGCATGATCATGACCGATTCCGGTGCTTTTCAGGGCTTGAAACGGCCGCTTTATCTTTCTAACAAGAAGATCGTTCGTTTTCAGGATGCCATAGGAGCGGATATCATTTCTCCACTCGATTTAATTTCTCCGCCAAATGACAATTTCGAGACGGCTAGAAAGAAGCTGGAATCCACCAACAAGCGGATTCGACAAGCACTCGAAATAACAGAAAATAGTGTACTAGCTGGAGTACAACAAGGCGGGAGGTTTATGGAACTACGTGGCAAAAGCATCGAAGCATTGATGGAAATGCAGGTCGAATACATTGCCATCGGAAGTTTGGTCCCCTTTTTTAACAAAAAGCACAAATTGGATTTTGTGATCAAGGTATTGAGGCAGGCGAGAGAAATCGCCGGATGGGACATTCCATTTCATGTGTATGGAGCCGGTGATCCGGTCGAAATGCCCTTTATCGCTCATTTGGGGACCGATATCTTCGATTCTTCTTCTTACGGTCACTATGCCCTGGATGGTTGGTATATGACCAGGTTTGGCGCATTGAGAAAGCAACAGCAAGAGGAGTTTGAGCAAATCGACTGCGACTGTCGATATTGCGCAAATTCTGAAGGGCTTTCGATATTTGATAATGCACCGGCGCTTGCTGGACATAATTTGTATACTATACTAGCTGTTATGGATCATATCCGATCTCATACCGAAAATGGTACCATGCCTGAACTACTTCAACAGATATTGCAAGTTCACGAACGCTGGTTTCCTGACAGCCTCCTCCCTTCAACCTGGAATGATTTCGATGGAAATTGAGCAGTTGCTTAAGCTGAGGCATTGTGTAGATTTACAGCAAGAGCTCAAACGGGATTTGCTGAAGAAATACCGCATAGCAGAAGGGCATGCCGAAGAGCTGATTCTGGAGCATCTAAGGAAGGATACCGAGCTGCTTAAACTGCTGTCTCAGAAGGATAACCTGAAGCATATTCAAAGGACCCGCAGTTATAAGAATTTCAGGAAGCGACTGAGTGAGCGCACCTATTACGCTCTTCGACAATACAACCAGAAACAGGAACTGCAAGAACAATTGCTGGCAAAGCTCATCGATATGCCTAGCTCAACGGATTCGGATGTGCAAGAGAAGCTGTTTCATGAGCTGGCAGCTACGCACCTAAGTACGAAAGAGCGCTTAGCTTACGCAGAGGAATTTTACCAGGCCCTCGAAGCCGAGTTGCAATCTGCTAAAACGATACTGGACGTGGGTTGTGGTCTTCACCCTTTGATGTTCCCATTTCAGCACTTTCCGAATATTGGTTCTTTTACCGCTCTGGAAAGGGATCAGACCTGCAGTTCAATCCTTCGTCAGTTGGAGCGACTAAAAGAAGAAACCACATCTGGTCTTGCTGGCGAAAAGGCAAATGTGGTTTTTTCATTTCATCAATGGCAGCTCAATGACGCCTGGCAAGTACTAAAAGGAGAGCACTACGATTTGGCATTCTTGCTCAAGTTAGTACCAGTGGTGGCAAGGCAGGATAGTGATCTATTGATGATTCTGGCTGAAGTGCCAGCAGATCGGCTGGTAATATCTGGCTCCCTTTACTCGATGACCAAACAGCAGCGAATTGACAGAAGAGAGCGAAAAGTAATTAGCAGATTTATCAAGGATGCCGGACGGGAGGTGCTACGGGAGATTGTAATAGGAGAGGAGTTAATTTATATAGTAGCATAAGCTGCGGGATCTTCTATACCGAGGTCGGAAAATCCTTTGAGCCTCAGTTTGCAGGAATCACACTGGCCGCAGGCCAGACCATCCACCGGATCATAGCAGGTAAGGGTACGGGCATAATCCACCCCAAGCTCAAGACCAAGCTGGATGATTTCGGATTTCTTTAGAGATACCAGAGGACTGTGAATTTTCAGTTGCTGCTCTCCTTTCACTCCTGCTTTGGTTGCCAGGTTGGCCATTTTTTCATAGGCTTCTATATATTCGGGCCTGCAATCGGGATAGCCGCTGTAGTCTACCGCGTTGATGCCGAGAAAAATATCCTGAGATTCGATCACTTCTGCCCAAGCCAGCGCAAAGGAGAGAAAGATGGTGTTTCGTGCGGGTACATAAGTAATGGGTATGCCCTCGTTCATTTCTTCTGCGCTTCGGCCTTTTGGTACTGAAATATCGCTGGTCAGCGCTGATCCTCCGAAGGCTCGCAGATCGATACTGGCAACAATATGCTCTTTCACTTGCATGGAGGCAGCAATTCTCCTGGCAGCTTCGATTTCTGGTTGGTGTCGTTGGCCATAGTTGAAGGTCAGGGCATAGGTCTCGAAGCCTTCGCGTTTTGCAAAAGCCAGCACCGTGGTAGAATCGAGACCGCCTGAGAGTAAAACTACAGCAGTTTTTTGAGTAGCATTTGCCTTCACAGTAAGCTTTATTTTGGCCAAAGTTAGCTAAAATCACACAGCCCTCTGATTAGCGCCTGCAATGTATTCAAATTGTTGAATTGGAAAGTCTATGGTAATCTTATCTCTGGCCCGATTGCTGCAACTATGTACCTACACCTGATATAAATGGAATCATCGATGATCCGCTTGGTATTGATTGCCTGGGAGGTTCAAAAATTGTTTAACTCAACAAACTGATAGTCAATGAACGGAGCTTTCTTACAATCAAATACTTCTGCTGCCGAACAAAATCTGCCACGTTTCTTTGCCCCAGGCAATGTCAACACTGTTCGGGAAAATAGTCAATTCTGGCCGGCATACAGTAGGCCAAGGCATACAGCAATTGCTTTTATAGGCCCTACAAAAGCTCTATGCAAGTTTCTGTTTCATGCGGCATTGATAGCTGCCATTCTCGTCATTTCTGCAATTAACACAAATGCTCAAGACCTGGAATCATCTGCGCCCGGCAAAGCCACCGTGGAGAGTAAGTCCGAGCTAGTGCCGCTGTCTAAACGACTCAAGATCTTCCCTAATCCGGTGATTGATCAGGTTACCATTACCGTTGCGGGTATGCCCAGAAAAGGCATAGCAAAATACGACCTCATGGATATCCTTGGTTCGCCAATCAAGTCAGGCGTGCTCAAGAGAGAGGGAAACAGCTCCAGCCGCACAGTAGACATGAAAAACCTAAATGCCGGAATCTATTTCCTAAAAGTGCATTCCGAAGCTGGCAGCCACACTTCGCGATTGGTGAAGAAGTGATTGGGGGCTTTGGGATTTCGGATCCCAACGCCCCAAATCCCAAAAACTACTCCACCAGTAGCTTTTGAACTTGCTCACCTAAACGGACAAGATAGATGCCCGAAGGCCATTGGTCGGTGCTTATTTCGGCATCGCCCTGTAGCTGTTGATCTATCATACTTTGGCCTGTCATCGACAGGATTTGTAGTCTTGCTGGCTCACTGAGGTTTCGCAGAGACAACATTCCTTGCACCGGATTAGGGTACATTTTCCATTCCGAATCGCTGTGTCGTTGAGTCGAAGTATTTTCCTCGTTGTTGTAGCCGAAGGTTTCCGTTTGCATGACAAAGCTGCCGATTCCGTTGGGATTTCGTGCATAGGCGATGTCGGTGCTTTGTGGGCCGAATACGACTTCGTCTGCAATGCCTCTTTCTGGTGTGATTAGCCAAAGGGTTTCCCCATCGGCAGATAGATTGAAGCTGCAATGTAGTCCTTCTTGCTCTTCATCCCTGTCGGCCCAGATGGTCAGATAGCCAAAACCTTCGATCACCGTTCCTTCCGGGAATACCCATCGAGACAGATCATTTGGGTCGTCGGTGAGTGCCCAGCCTTCTAGTTCTATTGGGAACGAAGAGTTGTTGTATAGCTCGATCCAGTCGTCAAATTCGCCATTAGCATCGGCAACGGCTGCATCGTTCGAAGCCATGATTTCATTTATGGCCAATTGGCTTTCAACGTACTCCGGAGCGACACTGTATAGATATACGTCATGTTCCGCTCCTGCGGGTTCAAAGCTTAGGGTGTTTGCTTCGTCATCGGCTACTGCTTCTATGTAGTAACGAACATAGGAACCTGCTTCGAAGGAGGGTATCATACCCGCAAATACCCCATCGTTTGCCTCTCCATCTCCATGTGCACCATCATCGAACATATTTACTTTTGTAAACTGGCCCACAAAGCCACGTGAGTAGTATAGATTGACCGCTGAGATACCAGGTGATCCGCTGACACTAGCTAGAACTGTGACCATATCGTCCGGCTGCGGCTGCTGGAATTCCGTCCCTTCAACCAGGTATTTCACACCGCTAATGTCGAGGTCCTCTCGGCTAACTTCTTCATTAGAAAGCAGGAATTCCCTTCTGTCTTGCATAAAATTGCGAAGCTCCTGCACTCCATTCTGGAATTGATTGAAAGTGAAAGTGATTTTTGGATCTTCTAGAATTTCTCCTCGGATGAGATCAAACAAGCGATCAATGGTTTCATTCACAAAATCGGGGTCCATTCGCTCCTCGATTAGGGTGCGCATGTGTGCCAGGTACCGCTGCCGCAGTTCTGGAACGTTGAACAGTATGTTCATCAACGGATAGTTCGGATTGTCCGCATTGTGAAAAGGCGACCAGTTAACTTTGCCTGGATCCATTACGGAATTGCCATCATACTCCAAAGGAGTCAAACGGCCGGTTTCGGCTTCGATGTAGGCGTAATAGTCCATGACTCCTTTGTATACATATCCGTCATCGTCGGTGAAGGCCGTTTCGCAGGCCAGAAACCATAGGGTACGGTCCAAATCCATGATCTCATCCAGGGCTGGTATTAGTTCGTCCGATGGAGTATTGTTCAACACATCACAAACATGCATGAGGTCGCCCCAGGGGTCTTCTTGATAGCTCTTTTTGAGGGTGTAATTGTCTTCGTAGTCTTGCTGGTTATCGCCCAGATAATTGAGGGCTGAGAGTCCACTTCCCCAATTGCCACCTCCTGGGCCACCACCTGGGCCGCCGCCTGGTCCACCACCAGGTCCACCACCAGGTCCGCCGCCTGGCCCTCCTCCAGGTCCGCCACCTGTTTCTGCACCCTGGCATCTCCATCTGGATCCGTCTCGGCTAAAAAACCACTCCTGGATAAAGTCATTGTTGAGCTGCTGTACATTTGGGTAGATGCCCCAGCTTTCCCCATTAATTTCCAACAAGACATAGTTGCTTTGTAAGGAGGGGATATATGGACGATTTAGGTAGAGGTAAAGGACCTCTCGCATCATAGATTCGTCTGCGAAGGCATTGTTGAGGTTTAGGGTTTCGTATCCCATTACATCTTGTCCTTCTACTTCGAAATCCATCGATATGTTGAAAGACGTTTTTTCGCTGTTATCCAGCATGAAGTAGGAGGTATTTCCTCTAAAGCGAACACCTACGTTTTCGTAGGTCTGCCCATCAATAGTCAGGTTGGCTGGAATCTCTGTTTCCGATTCATAATTGGCCTCTAATTGCTGCCAGTAATTATCTTGTTCAAACTCCAATGAGAGTTTTCGCAATTGATCCCAATCATAGAAATCCGCATTGGCAGTTTTGCCAATGCTCAGTCTTCTTCCGTCTTCAGATATTTCGTAGCTGTCCGGAAGACTTTGTGCATTAAGATCATTGCTCAGAGCTGTTATTAACAGCGCTAAGACAAGCAGTAATTGTGATTGTATTGTTTTCATTTGTTCATTTTTCTCTTTCTCCAGCCTGAAGTTATTCAAAGCGAGCTGATTCGATACGATTTGAGCTGCATTTGCATGTTTTCAGGCTGGATCAAGACATTTTTGGAATCTTAAGTGTAGGAGTCGGCTTTGGTTGTTTTGTACTCAGGGGGGATTAAGGAGTAGAGAGTAGAGAGTAGAGAGTAGAGAGTAGAG
>JAHDEE010000154.1 GCA_020629005.1 Chitinophagales bacterium | reverse complement strand
TTGGTACTTGGTACTTGGTACTTGGTACTTGGTACTTGGTACTTGGTACTTGGTACTTGGTACTTGGTACTTGGTACTTGGTGCCTGGTACTTGGTGCCTGGGCTGAGTACTTGGCACTCGTTACTAAAACTCATTTGCCAGGAACGGTCTTTTAATTTCTCTAAGCCTTCTTACACTTAGATTGTTTACACGGCTCATAGGAATTATTTCTTCTACTGCCGCTCGATAGATAAGTTGTTTGAAGCAGTCGGTTTGCATTTCCTGATTGGAGAGTGTATGTGTTGTGTGGTGAAGCCAACTGATAAACTGCTGATGTAATTGCTCTGAGATAATCTGTAGGTCTCTGGCCCGGTCCATAATACATCTGGTTGTCGGTCCATGTTTTTGACTTAGTACGGCTAGTTCGCGCTGTGTTATCTGTCTGCGTTTTTGCCCAAGTGCCATGATCATTGTTGGTCTGGGCAGTAGCATTGCTTTGGCAAACCTCCTACACAGTTTATTGATTTGCTGCTTGGTAAAGTCGGTTCTGAAATTGAGCAGCAGATGTCCTAGTTCTTTAAGGCTCAGGAGTATTTTGTGATCAACACTGTGGTGTTGGTTGATCACGATTACAGGGCGGCGTTCGGTAGTCCATCCTGATAAACCCTGAAAGTCAAAAGGAGCATCCAGCTCAATCAACTGAATACCATGACGGCTAAACAGTTCGGTCAAATCGGGTAATGATTGATAGCCCAGTTTCCAGGCGGCCCGCAGCTTATAAACCGCTTGCTCAATAGCCTCTTCATTAATAATTGCCAGTTCTGCAAGCGGATTCACAAACGAATTATTCATCTGCGATATTTGCTTAAAAGCAGTGTAGCGAGCGATATGCTCGGCTAGTTGTTCCTTGATTGTCTGGTGTTGTTTGTGTTCCATGAGGCCGCCATGTTTACTGTTAGCTAATCTTGTACTATAAAACAGGATGCGTTAATTTCACACAGGAGGCCATAGTGGTTTACCTGCCAATTGAAGATACCTGCTGCGTCCTCGCTGTGTGAAAAACTAACTACCCTTACTTTTATTTTTAACTCTTCAGGGTATTACAAGAAATGAGATAAATCATCTCCTTTTTTCCTTCGAAACAAATTTACTACAAAATTTCTCAAAATTTAGATTAACTTTGAGACAAATTGTAGCAATGAGTTTATTTTCAGACAACCTCCGCCATCTGCGCAACCACAAAAATCTGACACAGAAAAAGTTAGCAGAAGAGTTGATCATCACCAGAGCAAGACTGGCCAAATATGAAGAAGGGAAGTCTGAGCCTCCCATCGAAATTCTAAAGAGACTGGCTACTTATTTTCATATAAGTATTGATGTATTGGTTTATGTAGATCTTCGTGAGATTTCCTACGAGAAGCTCATGAAGCTGGAGAATAACCGAATTCTGCTGCCGGTCATGATTGACAAGGATGGAGAAGATCAGATAGAGGTAGTGCCTATTGACGGTGCTGCGGGCTATCTGGGCGGCTATGCCGATCCCGAATACATCGAATCCCTCAACCGCATCAATCTGCCCTTTCTGCCCACGGGCAAGCATCGGGCATTTCGCATCAAAGGAGATTCCATGCTGCCCATTCGCAGCGGCTCCTATATTATAGGTCGCTATTTGGAACAGTTGAGAGATATCAAGGATGGACGCAGTTACATTGTTATTACCCGGGATTCTGGTATCGTATACAAGCGTGTATTCAATCAGATCAAGAAACACAAGCGTCTGGAATTACAGTCAGATAACACCGCCTTCAAACCTTACCATGTCGGCATCGAAGAGGTGATCGAACTATGGGAGTTTAGCTGCTGTATACAAATGGAAGATAGCCCGGAAGAGAAAGGCGGTATGGATGAGGTTCATCATTTGCTGAGGCATATTTTGTCTAAGCTTGATTAGGGGAGGAGTAGAGAGTAGAGAGTAGAGAGTAGAGAGTAGAGAGTAGAGAGTAGAGAGTAGAGGGTAGACTAGTGTGATACTATTTGTTGGCTCTACCAATTATCGAAAACCAACCACGGGAAACCGACGGTGCAAAATAGCCCTGGGCGAAACGGTATGAGGTGCTTAGTCCAGCGTGGTGACTGCTCTGCTATGGGGGCTCGGAGCCTGCGGAGAGACCACAGAGCAGAAGCAGGAACAGCTGGGTAAGTACCGAATAATAGTGGAGCACAGGAGGGGTGCTTACGCGCTGGTCTGTCGCTTCGCTCCAAAAAAGGAGACAAAAAAAGGTGGCTGACAAAACTGCCAGCCACCTCTTCAGATAAACTAAATTGGATAATGTTATTTCTTTAGCAATCTCATGGTATAATCAAGCTCCTCGCTGATGACGCGAACGTAGTATGCGCCGGCGGGATAATGGAAAATACGTGTCAGACCAGTGAAGCTGTCATCGTATTTTACAAGGTAACCAGTCTGTACAAGTCGGCCTTCCATATTGTAGATGTACATATCAATGAATGGGCCCTGGTCCTTGATGCCTTTGACATTGACTCGGAATTCACCATCTGTTGGATTCGGGAAAATTTCGACCAACTGTCCAGAAGTCAAGGACTCGATACCTACCATTACCTCGACATTAGATGACACACTACAGTCAGCGGCATCCCTAATGACAATATCAAAATCACCGATTCCAAGACCTTCGAAGGTGCCGCTGCCTTGGAAGCTATTGCCGCCATCGATACTGTATTGATAAGGCGCAATACCTCCAGATGCCGTAAGCGTAATAGATCCATCATTGGAGTCATTGGCAGTCGCCTCGACAGTCTCGGCAAGGTAGGTAAGCGCACAAACTGAAACTTCTACACTGTCTTCGAAGTAACAGTCTTCACCACCATCAATCACAATGTCGTAGTCTCCTCCGCTTAGTTCGTCAAACACATTGCTGGTTTGGAATACATTGCCGCCATCGATACTGTAGCTGTAGGGGCCGACTCCGTTTAGTGGGGTGATGATTATAGTACCATCATTGGCACCGTCTGAACTTTCCGGAGTAACAGCGTAATCTCCACTGAGTAGACAGGTGTTCTCAAGGCAAAATTCGGTGCTTTCCTGGGTGGTAAACTCAGCACCTTCTGCGAGGCTGCTGCCATCAGGACCAAACAGCTCGTAATTGCCCTCGCCTGATGGAAAGAAGACAGTTCCACAGCAGATGCCATCACCATAAGAATCATAGATAGTGAATTCGTAGCAACCATCGGGGCTGACACAAATTGTTTCTGTGATGTCTGTTTCTGCTCCGTCGGCATATGGGCCACCGCTGCTAACTATAGTTCCGTTTTCAAGGGCTAGCTCCCAGGTAGTTTCGGAGCCATAGTTATCTGTGCGCAGCTGCAACGTTACCTGAGTAGCATTGTTTATATAATTAAAATCTCGTTGGTAATCGTCATTGTCCTGGATTTCATCATTTTCTCCGTTTGGATTTGCGGTTGAAGCAGAAAGCGTATTGGTGCCATCAATGAAGCCCGAAACAGTGAGCACTTGAGTAGCAGTTTCACCTGCGGCAAGCGAACCCGACCAGATTGCACTTTCCAGATTGCCATTGACTGTCAACAGCACTGACACAGTTGTAAGCACCTCGGAACCATAATTGGTAATTTCTACCAGTACATCTTGACTTTCGGGGCCGCAACCTTCAATTAGGCCAGTAAGTCCGGAAACACCCGCATCATACCTTGCCAGTGACTTGATGGAAGTTCGAAGCGTATCATTCAGGAAGTTTTCATCGCCCTCCATACTCGTAAAGAACATTAGGTCATATACTCCTGGCTCTTCAAGGTTGATGGTAGGGCTGAAAACGTGTTCATAAGTGGCACCGGGCTGTATGGTTGCACCTACGTTTTCAACATATGGAATGCCATTGTTAAAAACATATCCAACCGTGAAGTCTGAGGATGCCTCAAGACCGACATTTTCGACAAGGCAGCTGATGGATTCTGCAACTCCGAATGCACCTTCAGCCTCGGGCGAAATTGCAGCAACCGGGCTTATGTCCAGCGAATCTCTGTTGAGCTCAAAAGCGACAATTTTGGTTCCCCAGCTATTTTGTCCCTGATATTGTCCGGTATACCAGAAGGTGCGATCACTGACGGGGTCAAGACTCATATGGGCATAATCACCGATTCGGTCACTTGGGCAGTTACCCAATCCCTCCTTGATAACATACTCCTCGATGGTCATCTCGCCTAGTGGATCGGAAGAACGTCGACCGGTAAATCTTAAGCCCAGGAATTCATCATTGCCAACTACAGCATAGGCCATGCCTATATTTCCCGCGCCATCCATAGCCATAGAGCCCATAAATCGATTAAGTCCATCATCCGGCGCAAAGGTCCCTTCCTGATAAACTGACCATGGGCTTGATCCACTTTTGCGCATTTCTATCCATCGAATTCCGGCAACATTAGTGCCTGTGGCATCTACCATGAAGTTCATCACCATGGATTCGTGTGATCCAAAGTTTCTATAATGGGATTGGTGCATAATGATTGCTGGAAGGCCGTCAACGCCATTGCCATTGGGCTGCGGAAGACAAGCAAATCCTCCTCCTCCGGCAGAACATGCATTCGAATCAAAGTCTGCAACCGGAACTTCTGTCAAAGTTAGTTGAGTATTATTGGAATTGTTCCAGTCTATTGTTGCGCTATATACGTCAATCTGGTCCTGGTTGCCTTCCCATGCATCATCGTGCATGCGCAAGAACATAGGACCGGTGCTAGCTGGCGGTGCTTCGGGGCCAGACCAATCGACTGGTGTGGCTACGAAGAAACCAGGTCCGCCCGGGAACCCTGGCACTGTGAGCCTTTGGATAGTCGGATCATCCTCTCCGGCGAGCAAGGCCTGAAGATCGATGAAGTAGCATGCCAGCCCAGGACCATTTTCGTTGGTGGTGACACACAGTACATCGTCCCAGAGGGTATATTTTGGGTAATCAGGAAATTGTGGTGTGCCAAACTGGTACACATTGTATTCTCCAAGAGGGTCAGAATCTTCTGAAACGGCAATGAACAATGTATTTGGTTGTGATCCAAAGGGGTCAGCAAATTCAGTCAGTATCCATCGGTCAGCTACCTGAGAGTACAGTACGATGGGATCGCCGGAACCTTGCAGTCCAAAAGATGTCCACAAAGAATTTCCGCTAAAAACGCTTCCGTAAGTAGCTCCATCTTTGTGATAGGCCTGAATCCGAGTGGCATTGACCATTTGCACATAATGATCTTGCCCGATATCGCCGCTAGGATCAGGAGGAATGGCTCCACCTCCCCCTTGTGTAAGGCCAGTGATGTTTAATAAGGGTTCAATAACAGAGGCTGGTGCCCGGGTCCCAGTTACAGGGTTCTTGGTCCCTTTGATCGTCCTTTGCCACACAGGATCAGGTCCCTGTGGCTTTGCACCGGCTTTGGCAACAGGCGGCAAGCCCCTTCCTTGAAAGTTTGGGACAATTTTCCTTGTTTTTTTGTCATTTTTCAATTTTTCCAAATCCGTGACCGGAATGTTGAGTCTGGATTTGATCGGTGGTGTTTTGCCAAGTTTTTGGGCATGCGTTACTTGAACATTATACTCCGGAATGGAAACCGATTGCGCGCTGGAACTAACAGTCCAGAGTCCAATCAGGAATATGGAAAAAAATGAGTGCACTAAGATTCTCATAGCATGTTTTTGGATTCGCTGTACCTCATACTGGGTGAGGTATTAACTTACTGGATGATTTATGTTTCAACTATTTAATGATGGTTACACTTTCGACCAAACGATTCTTTTGCAGGGCTGCTGCTACGGATTCGATTTGGTGCTTTCCGCTATCAAATGTAAAAATCCACTGATTGAGGGTTCTGCTGGATCTTTCGCCCTGCTTTAGCCCGAATTTCTTATAGCTGTTTGCAAGGGCAGCGGGATCAGCATCGTTTTTTAGCAATACATTAAGTCTGGAGGCGCTCACTGCCTCAGAGTCTGTATCGTTCTTTTGTGTCTTGACAACTTTGCCTTCAGTCTTTTTCGGCTCTTTGGTTTTGTTTTGTTGCGAGGAAGGTCCTTCAATTTTTTGGGTTCTTGGATCTACTCTGGGTTGCTCCTGCTTTTGCTGCTCCTGAGGAAACTGGTCCAATAGCAAACAGCCAGATTGCTGGGCAAGTATCATACTTAAGAACGAGATTAAAATGACGCCAAACTGATTCATATAAACGGGGTTTTCTTTTTGATTTAGCTTTCGATTATCTTGCTGATCAAGATCAGAAAAAAAAATGTGGGAATGCTCAAAGGTGCCATAAAAGCAAGCATTTAACTTCAGAAAGACATAAAATGAGCTGAGGTTCCACCTAAGAGGCTGTACAGCATAGGTGGCTGGGAGGCGCTAAGTTCTTAATCGCAAGCCAGGCGAAAATTTATAGCAATTAATGACTGCTTTCTATTATTCAAATGAGTATTTTTGGTCAGACAACGCCGGGTTTCAAGCCATCGACAGGCAATTAAGGGACAGCGAATCAATAAATGTCCATTTTGACTTGCTGGAAATGATTTATCCATCGTTATTTTTCTCCACCAGCCAACAAGGATGCTGTCAAAAAATGCCTCGTCTAAATCATTTCCATCGGCGTCAAAATCGGACAGTTATTGATTCCCTATCCCTAAGCACTTTGAAATGGAATCAGAATTGACATTGCAACTCAGTCAGCCGGAATCTATACCCTGCTTTGTTAGCTGGGAGGAAGACGACAGTAACCGCACTTTCATCTGTCCTTCTAACAATGAAGCTCATCGCATTTTTATTGAGGACAAGAATAAGGAGCATCTCTCTGTTATGAGTGATGGAAGGCTAGTAGGCTTCATTATGTTGGATGGCCTGCAGAATGAGGACTCCGCAGTGGAATTGAAGCGCATTGTGATCAACGAAAAGGGCAAAGGCTATGGTCGCAAGGCCATGCAATTGGTCAAGCAAAGAGTGAAGGAAAAATTTGCCGCAAAGCATCTTTGGTTGGATGTTTTTGAGGATAATGAGCGAGCTCGCAGCTTATACAGATCAGAAGGTTTTATTGAAAAGAAGTTGAAACGTGAAGAGTCTGTGGAGACTTGCTGTGGTAGTCGAGAATTGATCGTTATGTCCATTGAATTAAACTGATTCGATATGTCAAAAATCATAGGAATTGGGAAAGGAGCAGGTGAGATTTTGTCTCTGTTGCAAAATTTGGGCTGCAAAGCGTCTTCTGCACTGATTGGAACGGATCGCAAACATCTCGAACAATTCGATCTGGAGCCAAAACTGCTGATAGGGCAAGATAGCTTAAAAGGCCTGGGTACCAATGGCGATCTAAAAAAAGGGCGTCGTGCATTACGTACTTCGATGATGTCCGTGAGTAAGTTACTTGAGCAAGGAGAAGATCTCTTGATCCTAATCGCCTGCCTTGGAGGCGGAACAGGTTCGGGAGGAGTTATAGAGCTGGCTAAGGCGGCCAAAAACAGAGGGAAAACGGTTCTTTGTGCTACCAGCCTGCCCTTCAGTTTTGAAGGGCCGCAGAAGCATCAAAATGCAAAGAATGCCATTAATGAGTTGCGGCAACTTTGTGGCTTGTTTATTTTCCCGAATGACAGGATTTCCAGTACCTACGGAAATCTATCCATGAAAGAGGCTATGGAAAAAGCCAGGTTTCAACTAGCAACCTGTGCTAAAGACCTTTATGAACTATATACCGCAGCCGAACACAGGCCAAAGAGCCTTGCCGACTTCCATAACTTCCTTGGTGCTCCGGGTCGTCGCTTTGCCTCCAGTACAGAACTAGAGGAAGGGGAAGAAAGCCCGCAGGCATTAGAGCGGCTTTTATCTACCGACTTGTTTCCTGGCTGTGGTCTTGCAGGTGCAGAACATGCACTGGTCAAATTGTCGGCAGGTCAGTCGGGCGTCTCCCATGCAGAAGTGTCAAATCTGTGGATGGCCCTGAATCACCGACTTGGGCATGAACGTTTTATGGTGGGTGTAACTACTGCCGGTAACAAGGCACCTGCATCGCTTACTATTTGTTCGGGAGGGTACAAGGCGGCTCAACTGAGATGAGTGTTAAGCTGCATCTTTAATTGTGCAGCTGCACTTTTCAGGAGATCGAGAACGAAAAGAGACTATGTTCGGCAGGCTGCTAAGTCTGTAGCCGAACTCTTGGTATGGCCAATGCTGCAAATGTCCAACATTTCGCTGTCCGCAACTTTATTGAATCTGCCAAAGCAAGAGCTATTTATGAATTTTCATTTTCAAACATGCTTGCAAGTCGTTGAAGCATTGTAAATTTGCGACTCATCGAAGCTACTTACAATGCTACTTTCTGATATAATGCTGGCTACCAGCACCTTTTCGGTTGAGAACTTTTTGACTCTTGGGATGCTGATAATGCTCCAGGCTGTACTTGGGTTTGATAACCTGCTTTACATTTCATTAGAATCTAAGAGTGCTCCGGAAGAGAAACGAGCAATGGTTAGGAAAGTGGGTATTGGCTTGGCGATCGTTTTAAGGATAGTTCTACTTTTCGTACTTGTCAGTGTGATCGATTACTTCCAAAACCCCATCTGGAATCCGCATAATGCTGTCTTTGGCGGAAGCTTTAATGTTCATAGCATAATTGTGTTGCTTGGGGGTATCTTCATCATATACACAGCCATCAAAGAGATTTGGCACATGATCTCGATGGAAGAACACGACTCTGCAAAAGGGAATGCACAAAAATCAGTCGCTCAGGTCATCACCATGATTGTAATCATGAATTTGGTTTTTTCCTTCGATTCTCTGCTCAGCGCAATGGCCCTTACTGACGTGTTTTGGGTAATGGCCACCGCCATTATCTCCGGTGGAATATTGATGATTTGGCTCGCAGATCGGATTTCAGACTTTCTGGCTAAAAATCGAATGTACGAGGTGTTGGGTCTTTTCATTCTCTTGCTGGTGGGGATTATGTTGGTTACTGAAGGTGGACATCTTGCTCATCTTGAGTTCTTTGGCTATCACATCGAAGCAATGAGTAAAGCCACGTTCTACTTTGTTTTAGTGATATTGGTTTTGACAGACCTGGTTCAGGGACGCTATCAGCGAAAACTGATGGCACAGAAGGAAGAGAGTCACAAACATTGATCTAATGTTTGTACTTTGCTGATTAGACAGCGGAATGTAACATTTGAAGTGTATAGGTTTTCCTTTTTTGAAGTTGTGGCCTCAGTATGCGTAGATGAGCTTCGTACACTCAAAGTCAGCAAGGGAAAAGGTACTTAAACTGGTCTTGAAACATTTGCCGCTGTACTGGTTTCGGGATCAATGCTAATCGATCGAGCTATGAAGCAAAGCTTAATGATGATTTGCTTGCTGTTATTGTTTATTGGCCAGTTGGTCAATGGGCAATCCGCTTTCAACTATATTGGTACGCCTGATTCCACAGTTGATCGCAGTATCTCCTGCTTTTCCGATCAAGGAGCATGGTTTGCTTATAGTCTTCCGGATTCTGTCGAATTCTTGTCAGGCTTCTCTGGTCCATTTCTAATGACTCAGCAAAATGGGCGCTGGATCAGTCCTTCACTTTCTCGGTTTGACCTGGTTGATGACGACGGCGAATCGATTTTCAACTGGTCTGAAGCCAAACTCAAGCAACACTGTAAACTCAGTTATTTGCAGCAGTCTTTCCGTGGGGAGCAGTTAGAGATTACGCAGCAACTGATCTTCCTCAATGATGAAACTGCCTGCATACGCGTAAGTATACAGAACAAGGGAGAAAAGTATTTGAAGTTTAAGCCAAAGTGGTATGGCCATATTGATCTGCAAGGTATTCAAATCAGCACAGATCACCGGGGGTTAAAGATCATCTCAGACAATTCAGACGCCATTGGATTTATATCTGTTCCCGGCTCCGGATCGTACAAGATACGCAGCAAAACCAAGTCCTACGAAATCCTCTACAGCAACGCTGTTTTACAACCGGAGGAAAGCGTAAGCTTCTATATTGGACAAAGCTTCTATTTTGGTGAAGATGACTTTGATCCAAGGCAGCCGTTGCAAAATTGCATAGCCAAGGGCTTTGATGAGTTCTTGTCCACTAGTGAAAGAGAGAAACTGATTACTTACAATAGCCTTTGGAAGAAGGTGCCACTTGAATGGAAGAGCGTCCCCAACAAGCGATTGCTCACAAAGAGTCTGGCCACCTTGCAAAACAACTGGCGGTCAGCCGCCGGTGAATTGAAGCATGGCGGTCTTTTTCCTTCCTATCATCAGAAGTGGTTTCACGGCTTTTGGGCCTGGGACAGTTGGAAACACGCTGCAGCACTGGCCGGTTTGAACACTGAGTTAGCGAGAGAACAAATATTAGCCATGTACGATTTTCAACTATCAAATGGCTTTGTTCCCGATTGTGTTTTCAGAGATACCAGAGATGAAAAACACAATTATAGAAATACTAAACCTCCGCTGTCGGCCTGGGCGATTTGGAGAGTCTATGCGCATTCTCAGGACAGACAATTTCTGAAAGAGGTCTACCCCTTATTGGCCAAATATCATTACTGGTGGTACAAAGATCGGGATTGCGATCAAGACGGTATTTGTGAGTATGGAAGCACAGATGGAACAGTGGTAGCAGCTCGCTGGGAAAGTGGAATGGATAATGCAGTGCGGTTTGACGACAGTTTTCTGGTCAAAGGGGGGCAGGATGCCTGGTCCCTGGGTCAGGAAAGTGTTGACTTAAATGCTTTTTTGTTCGCGGAGAAGCAATACATGATAAAAATGTGTAAAGAGCTTGGGCTGGAATTCGAACGATTGAGACTTCTTGTTGAAGCACAAAAACTTGCACGGCAAATTCAAGAACAGTTTTGGGACGAAGAGACTCAGTGGTTCTATGATACTGACTTGTCTGGAGATAAGTTCATTAAGGATCAAGGGCCTGAGGCCTGGATTACCCTTTGGGCGGGTGTAGCAAGTGTTGAACAAGCAGAGCAGATGCTACCTACTTTGCTAGATACCAGTAAATTCTACACCAAGCTGCCCTTTCCTAGTCTCTCAGCTGAACATGAAAAATTTGAGCCTGCCAACGGATATTGGAGGGGACCGGTATGGCTCGATCAAGCCTATTTTGCCATCGCTGGCATGAGACGGTATTCGTTTGAAAAGGAAGCCAATCAGGCCACTGGGCGATTGCTGGCTAACCTGACAAGCGACAGGGGCAGTAGCCTCCGCGAAAACTACAATCCACTGACCGCTGAGGGCCTCAAGGCGGAGCATTTTTCCTGGACTGCTTCAAGCATTATTGAGATTCTCACAGCAACAGATGAACCCTTAAGCAGCAGCGGGAAATAGCTCATTATTTGTTTATACTCTTTTTCGTATGTAGCTTGTTATATCGGTGCTTTTCCTACTTAAAAGCCAATTTGCTACCGAACTGAAGCAAGGCAAATTTGTTTGCAAAAGTGTTCGATATCTAGTGCTTTGGTCGATTCCCTTTAGGTACGGATTTTGGTCTTGACAGCACCCTCGACAGCACGGTTGCATTCTATTTTCGCTAAGGAAATCAAACTACTATTGACTGCTAGATGGCTACCTTTACCGCTATACATGTTCGAAACACCGACTTAGAATCTCTCGTACAGTCAGTTATCAGACTCGCCGCAATTGCCGATCGCAAGCTGGGCCCTTATCCCGAAGATTATGCATCAAGCTTTCTTTCGGACGCCTCGGCTCTGCCAAGCTATATACTCATGCGTGAATCCGAAGACGGTTGGATCACAATCAGGCACAATAGCTTCCAGAAGATGGAAAACTGGGCAAAAAACTGGTCTAAGGACCTGGTTTGTGAAGTTTTGGTTACTACCGCTCAGACTACATCTGATGCTTATTACTTTGCTTATTATGAAGGAGGTAAACAGTTGCGTTTGATCGATACCTGCTACAGTGATGACTGTGAAATGATCAATCGGGGAAAGCCTTTTGACTTTGAAGGCCCAGAACCCGGTCAGAAGCATATCTGGGATGAGGAGGAGTGTTATCTGTTTGATCTTGATAGCATCGAATTCTATTGCCAAAAACTTGGATTAAATCTGGAATTTGATCCTACACAGCGGGATTGGATCATTCTTAAGGGCTCTTCTGCCTGTCCTACGATTCATCAACTGGTTCAGCAACAGGTCAATAGGCCATGGTGGAAGTTTTGGTAGGCAATTTCCCGTAAGAGCATTCAGCGTACACTTTGTAAATGCCTGGCAAATCTGCTTGTACCGTCGTGTGAATCTACCTTGAAAAGTCGACAAAAAATGACATTCTAAAAGAGAGCCTGCTTTTGCTTGATCAAGAGTTCTAGATCACGCTGGCACTAAGAAGAGGGAACTTGAACCGAGAATCCACATATAGCTGCTACATTTTATTATTCTGCACAAAACTCATGTAAATCACTCAGATTTGGAACTAAACGAATGTTCAAGCAGTTAATAGTCAAATAATTCAGACTCAAAAAAATGAAACTATGGAAATGTGGGATTTGTATACAAGTGATCGCAAACTAACCGGAGAAACACATCAACGTGGAATTCCGATGCCAAAGGATCGGTATCATCTTGTAGTTCATCTTTGGATTTTCGATACCAATGGTAACATGCTGATCCAGAAAAGAGGGGCAAATGTGAAATCCAAGCCAGGAATATGGTCGATGACTGGCGGTAGTGCAACTATTGGCGAACATAGCGAGCTTGCGATGATGCGAGAAGCTGAAGAGGAAATAGGACTGCACTTTACCAATGAAGTGGAAAGGTGGGTGGTCGCCTCCTATCTAAGTGGACCTTCGATTGTGGATATTTGGGCTGCCATTCTACAGGATGGGCACTACGATGCATCCTCTTTCAAGATCAGCGAAGAGGTAGATGCCGTAAAGTGGGTTAGCCAACATGAGTTCCAACAAATGCTTCAGACTCCAGAAACAGGGGAATTTAGCAAGCACTATATGAATAAGCTCTTTGGAGATATGAGAATTAGCGGCCTTCGGGTGTAGAGAATTCAAAACAAAAGCCCTTATTTGCAGCCTTGTTTATTTTCATATTCTAATAAGTGCTTTGCCGAGATCATGAGTTCACATTTTAAAACCCTTCTTTATTGTTTCTTTCCCCTACTCTTTGCCTGCGGTTTTAGCTCGGATCCTGGAGATTCTGAGCCAAGTAGCAATGGTCCACTTGTGAAAAGCTACCATAATCACGATAGTAGACCGACAATCGATGAAAATGGAAATACACTTGAAACCAGAATCGGATTGCCCTTGGGCTATGAACGCACTCCGGTAAAACAAGGAAGCTTTGCTGAATACCTTCGCAATCTGCGGCTAAAAAAGGCCGGAGCAGCTGTACGTTTCTTTAATGGCAAGAAGAAACCAAGCGAGGGGATTTACATTGCAGTCGCAGCCCAAAGGATCGGATCAAAAGATTTGCACCAATGTGCCGACGCAGTAATGCGTCTTAAGGCAGATTATCTCTATCAGCAAGCTCGCTATGAGGAGATTGCCTTTGACCTGACAAATGGTTTTAGGATGGATTTTGAAACATGGGCCAAGGGAAACAGACTGGCTGTACAAGGCAATAAGGTCTCCTGGACCATGACTGCGGATTCAACAGGGGATAAAGATGCCTATTGGTCTTATCTTGAGTCGCTTTGGACCTACGCCGGCACACGGTCTCTTGAGAAAGAGTTGAAGCCACAGTCCATGAGCAAGATGAAGATAGGAGATGTCTTTATCAAGGGAGGAAGTCCTGGGCATGCTGTCATTGTAGTTGATATGGCCATCAACCACGAAAGTGGCGAGAAGCTATATTTGCTGGCGCAAAGCTATATGCCGGCGCAAGAATTGCAAGTCCTGATCAATCCCAATGACCATCATATGTCTCCCTGGTACAAACTCACTGAAGTTGGTCCCATTGAAACACCAGAATGGAAATTTGATTTGAATCATTTGCGTACCTGGTAAATACTGCTCTGCTATTGACACATGCAACATGATAGATCAACTCGGTTCTCCGCTCAAACGATTATACGCTTATTTCATCGACCTGCTTCCGATCAGCACGGCAGTATTCTGTTTTTTTTACTTTTTCATGGGTTTTGATGAGGTCTCCTTTCAACATCTCAATAACCCAATGACAGAAGAATTTAAGGAGCCTTTTCAGGCGACTGAAGCCAAAATTCGCAACATTTCTCTCTTCCTCTGGGTGCTCTACGGCATCATCATGGACGCATCTCCCCTGCAGGGCACCCTGGGCAAACATTGGATGGGACTGAAAGTAACCGACGATGAAGGCAAGAGAATCAGTTTGGGACGTTCTTTTGCGAGAAACACGCTAAAGATCATTTCCATCCTGCCATTCTTCCTTGGCGTGATCTGGATATTCTTCAACCCTGAGCGAAAAGCCTGGCACGATGGGATGGCTAAGACCCTGATTCTGCGAAGAGAGGAAGAGAAGGTCTGAGCAGATTTCACTAAATTGAGGCATGATTAACCTCTGCCACCTATGATTACCGCCTTTGGCTTTAT
>JAHDEE010000153.1 GCA_020629005.1 Chitinophagales bacterium | reverse complement strand
CTGACGGAACTTGTGCGAGGATTTAATGGGAAAGGCACGCTACTCAAGCCAGAATCCTATCGGGAATTGTTTCGTGTGCAGTTGAATGAGGAACATTATGAGTCTCGCAACGCGGGGCATCCCTACAATGATGAATACGCCACAGGAATTTTTATGGGTTTTAGTGGTCAGGGTTATGTAGGGCACGGCGGGGCTGACCTCGGCGTAGCTAGCTGGATGTTTTTTGATGCAGACTCAGGATTTGGAAGATTTATGTGCCTTAATACCAGTATCACGGACAAGGAGACAGAGCAAACCTATTACGCCATTTGGGATGCGCTCAAGAAGTATGCAAATCCTGACAAGTAAAGGCATCTTGCCGCAGCACTGCTGTTTGTTGTATGCCGTTTTACACATCATGCGCCATCACAGGCAAATACTCCGCTTTCTTCGTGCTATGGAAGCCGGGGTCAAGATTTGAAGCACTATTGCCTTGTGGTCAATCTCTGGTCAAGCAAAAAAATAACGCCGACTTAAACTTCTTAACACTGTTTCCATGGTTTTTTGGACACAAGCTTGTAGCTTTGGGTTCAGAAAATATAGTGATCTTATGTGCAGAATGTTTTTTGTATGCGTAATTGCCGCATCCTTTGTGTCTTGTCTGATAAACCCTTCTTTACATGCCCAGATGCCCTTGCCAATGAAAACCTCCTCCGAGTTTGTCGCTTCGGTCGAGCAGCAGATGCCGCTTTGGTTGGAGGAATTTATGATACCAGGGGCGGCAATCGCAATATTCGAAAATAGAGAGATAATCATGCAGAAAGGCTTCGGCATGGCAGACGTAAAGAATGCCCGAGTCGTAGATCAGCAGACAGGCTTTAATATCGGCTCCGTTTCAAAGACAGTAACGGCCTGGGGGATAATGAAGCTGTGCAGCGAAGGTAAACTTGATCTTGATGCTCCGGTCAGTCAGTACTTAAGTCGTTGGAAATTGCCGGAATCACAGTTCTCGGTTGACAAAGTAACGATGAGAAGGCTGCTGTCCCACACCGCTGGTCTATCCCTTAGTGGCTATCCCGGATTTGGACCAAATGACACCCTTCCAAGCATCGAGCAATCCCTTTCCGGCGCCACCAATGGTGGAGGAGAGGTGAAGCTCATCTTCGAGCCTGGGGAGAAATATAGCTATTCTGGCGGTGGATATACCCTGGCACAGTTGGTGATCGAGGAAATAAGCGGCCAGAGCTTTGCCCAATACATGAAAGAACAGTTGTTGGATCCTCTGGGTATGCAAAACAGTGGTTTTGATATAAGTGAGGAGCTGCTAAAGACCTCTTCCCTTGGCCATAACCGCTTCGGTGAGCCAATCGACTTTGAATATTTCACTGCTCAAGCCGCTGCAGGTTTTCAAACGACCATCGAAGATTTTTCACGTTTTGCATTGGCTACCCTTGGGGCCAGCGCAGATGGACAAATAGGAAATCCGGTACTGGAGGAAAAGTGGATAGACCTGATGGCCAATCCAGCTGCCGAGGTGGAAGATGCAGGATACGGACTAGGACATGCAATCTTTCCATTGCCCAACAGCTCCAAAATACTGGTAGGACATGGCGGCGCCAATTCCGGCTGGAGGGCAAGACTATTTGTTGACAGAAAGGCAGGAGATGGATTTGTCGTTCTAAGCAATGCTGCCGGTGGCTCTCATCTTGCGGAAATCCTTATGTGGGAATGGGCAAAATGGAAGACCGGAGAATCTTACCTTGAAGAAAGCAAGAAATCCTACGAGCCAGTGTTGCTTAGTAAGCTAAAACAAAAGCTACCTATCGAGAAGATTGTCGCTGACTATGAAAAGGCGAAAAGGGATCAGGCAGACCAATACAGCTTTCCCGAGTCTCTGCTCAATCGGCTAGGCTACGAAGTCTTGGCAACCGACGACATCAAATCGGCGATCGAGATATTCAAACTAAATGTCTCCGAATTTCCCGATTCGTTCAATGTGTACGATAGTCTGGCCGAAGCCTATATGGTGGAAGGAAACAAGGAACTCTCGATCAAAAACTATCAAAAATCTTATGATATGAACCCGGAAAATGTTCATGCACTCAATATGATTCAAAAGATGAGGGAAGAATAGTAAAGTGCATACAACACGGTGCGGGCAAAAACCATCTTTGTGCGTACATTGTTTGGTGTAGTTAAAATTTGCAAACTGTGCTGAGGCAGACAAAAAAGGACCTAAGTTTGTACGCAACCTGCGGCAAACCTAATACCCAAAACATGTACAAGGCCTTTACCCTCTTGTCAACCCTAATTGCATGCATTCTTTGTTCCGGAATTTTGCATGCTCAGGTTGCAATATCCGGAAATCTCATTGACGCAAATGAACAAGCAGTAGAATTTGCGGAAATCCTTCTAATGAATCTTGATTCCATTCCACTAAGCAGTGGTTTGGCAGATACCGACGGAAAATTCTCTGTCAAGACTGAGCCAGGAACCTATCTGGTGCAAATTCGACAGTTAGCTCAAATCTTCTTCTTCGAGAAAGTAGACGCTTCTGCTGATGTAAATCTGGGAACCATCACCATCGACAATACGATGGAGCTGGATGAATTGACAGTGACAGCAAGAATGAAACTGGTGAAACGCGAAGTTGATCGTACGGTCTATGACGTTGAAAACTCAACAAATCGAACCCGAGGAGACGCTATCGAGGTGCTCTCCGTCACGCCCTCACTGAGAGTGCAGGGCGATCAACTTAGCATGATCGGGAAGAGCAACCTTGCGGTAATGATAGATGATAAGATCGTAAGGCTCCAGGGAGAGGAGCTCACTAGTTTTCTCCGCAGTATTGCCTCTGAAGACATTGCCAGCATCGAAGTCATCACTACACCTCCGGCACGCTATGAAGCCGAAGGCAACAGCGGCATGGTCAATATCAAATTGAAGCGCTCCAAAGCCGACTCATGGAATGCCTCCGTAAAAAGCAGCCACCTGAAAAGGACCTACTACGAGCCGTCTTTAGGTGGAAATTTCAACATCAGCAAGGGGCGTTTCAGCGGTTATGCAAGCCTGAATTGGCGTAAGGGAAAACGCTCCGTAAAACAAGACGATTGGGCCTACTTCGAAGAAAGCCTCTACTACGCAAAATCAGATATGGAATTCGGTTCAAACTTCGCTTCCTTTCGGGCTGGGGTGGATTACAAGCTCAGCGATCAATGGACTACCGGAGGACAACTGACACAAAACATCGGTAAAATTACCAATGATCAAACGCCCTATTCACCGGTATACAGCACTCCCGGCAATGAGCTCGTAGAATATACCAACACGGTCAGCCGTAGAGATCGTCCGGCCAATTTTAGAGCCGTCAATTTCTTCAATTCACTAGATCTCGATACCATCGGTACAGCAGTAACGATCAATCTCGACTATTTCCGTTTTCATGCGGATGACAGCATTGGCTACAACGGCGTCCATGTTTACACAAATCCGAGAGTAGATTCTTATATCGTAGGAAAGAATCTCAATGTGCAAAATATCCAAAACTACGCTGCCAGTTTGGACATCGAGTTACCGAGCGATTGGGCAAATTTGGAATTCGGAGCCAAGGTCAGCCACTCGATCAGCAAGAATGATATAGGAAACTTCAATAGCGGAATAATCCCGGAACCCCTGGAGAATATTGTCGTTTCCACTTACGATTTCAAGTATACAGAAGATGTCGAAGCCATCTATCTTTCGGGTAGCAAAAAGTTGAATGCAAAACTGGAAACCCAGCTTGGACTTCGCCTTGAGGCCACGCAAACCGATGCCTATACAAGCAGTCAGGAGCAGTCGGTAAAAAACGACTATCTACAGTTATTCCCCACTGCCTTCTTGTCTTATCAGATCAATGAACGCTCTGCAGCCAATATCAGTGCTAGTCGACGTATTCAGCGCCCTCAGTTTGGACATCTAAATCCAAACCTCGACTTTCCCAATATCTACTCGGCCATCGGCGGAAATCCACTCTTGCAGCCTTCATATATTAGTAGTATTGATCTGGGATACAATTATGGCGGCTGGGATATCAAAGCCTATTATAGCCATCAGCAAGATGCTTTCGAACAGCTCGCAAAAGCCGATACAGAAACCAACTTTATCCTCTTCCAGTTCGAGAATTATTTCAATGTAGACCGATTGGGTCTGTCCCAAAACTACTCTTTCGAACCTTTCAAATGGTGGAGCAGCAACAATAGTTTCGACGTCAATTACAGTCGGGCGACTTCGTTCTACGAGGGCACGGAGCCAGAAACGGAAGCTTTCACTGCCTCCGTTTCAAGCTACAACGATTTTCGTCTCAACCCAGACCGCACGCTCCTTGCCAGCATCGGCTGTTGGTACAACTTTCCGTATCTGGATGGCGTCTACAGCTTCGAAAGGATGAGCGCCCTTTCCGCCGGATTACAGGCCCTGCTGCTCGACAAAAATCTGACCGTGGCACTCAACTTTTACGATCTGTTGCGTATGCAAGAAATGGAATCGACAGTCGTTTTCAATGGGGTAGATCAGCTCGGAATCTATTATTGGGATCATCGGGCAGTGCAGCTCTCGGTCTCCTACAGCTTTGGAAATCAGGATCTGAGAGTGCGTCGCAACCGCTCAGGAAATCAGGAGGAACTAAGACGAGCCAACTAAAAGCAACTTTGCTTAAATTTTTGGAGCGAGATGAATTGGTTCGGGAACTTTCTGTCCCGCTCTACACTATTATTCGCACCACTGCTACCTGCTTCAGCTGCCGCTATGGGGTCTCTACGACAAGCTCCGAGCCCCCATAGCAGCGCTTTCGCCACGGTAGCAGTGGTACTCATAGCCGTTCCGATCGGGGCTATTTTGCCCCTTTCTTCTTCGTGGATAGAAAGTCCTGGCAAGGTCTTAAAACGAATCAATTTTTATACCTTCGCAGCAATATTCTCTAAATCAATCCATGTGAAAGTAGCCGTAATTGGGGGAGGTGCAGCAGGTTTTTTTGCTGCTATCTCCGTCAGACAACACCACCCAGAGGCAGAGATTACCTTGTTTGAAAAGTCCAGCAAGCTTCTGTCTAAAGTGAAGGTTTCCGGTGGCGGTCGATGCAACGTAACTAATGCCTGTACCGAGAACAGGTTACTTTTGGAAGCCTATCCAAGAGGTCGAAAATTAATGAAGAGGGTGCTAAGGCAATTTTCCACTTCCGATACAATTAAGTGGTTTGCCGATAAAGGCATCCGCCTGGTGGCAGAGCCTGATGGTCGAATGTTTCCCCAAAGCAATAGCTCACAAACCATCATTGACTGTCTGCTGGGCTGTGCAAAAGAAATGGGTATCCAAATTCTGCTGCAGTCCCGAATTGATAGGATATCGACTGTACAAGGAAGCATTCTACTGGAAGGCAAAAATCTGGAGACAAGAACCGATAAAGTGATTGTAGCCGCAGGAGGAAGCCCGAAAGCTCAAGGACTTGCATGGTTAGCCGAAATCGGACACAGGATCGAGCCTCCGGTTCCGTCTCTATTCACCTTCAACATGCCGAAGGAATCGATACGAGAACTGATGGGCCTTGTAGCTCCGTCTGTAAGCGTTACGGTACAAGGCACAAAGCTTAAGTCTGAAGGGCCTCTATTGCTTACTCATTGGGGAATGAGCGGACCTGCAATTCTTAAACTTTCGGCTTTCGGAGCAAGAATACTTGAAGAAATGAACTATGAGTTCAGTGTGCAGGTAAACTGGCTTCAACAAGCGAATCAGCAAGTGGTATTAGAGGACTTTAAAGCAAGGTTGAATCAACATCCGAAACGGCAAATCGCCAATAATCGCTTTGAGGAATTGCCTCAACGACTATGGGAATTTTTACTCGCAAAGGCAGCTATACCAGCCGAGAAACGCGGTCTCGACTTATCCAGGAAGGACATAAATCGTTTGGTTACATTATTGTGTAATGATGTCTTTCAGGTTCAGGGCAAGACCACCTTCAAAGAGGAGTTCGTAACCTGTGGTGGTATCAGCATCAGTAGCGTAGATGTGGAAACCATGCAGAGCAAAGTATTTCCCAATCTGTATTTTGCAGGTGAAATACTGGATGTGGATGGAATCACAGGAGGCTATAACTTTCAGGCAGCATGGGCTACTGGCTTTGTAGCGGGTAAATTGTCATCTGGCTAATCAATATGGCTTAAGCTTTGGGAACCATTGACTGCTATCAAGCATTGTAATTTCATTGGCTCTTTAACATTCAATTCCTAGCTATGAAACTTGTAACGCCAACAGTCCAACTAGAGAAACAATATCGCGAAATGATAAGCGAGTGGGAGAGTAGTGGCGAACACTATGTGCCCTTTGTGATCAAATATGATTACGAGGATTTTCCGGCCATGATTGAAAAGGTCAACAGCTATCGCCAAACCTGCGATAGGGGATGGGTTCATCATAGCAGCTATTGGTTGGTTGATGAAGAAAACCAAATCCTGGGCTGCTCCAATATTCGCCACTATCTTAATCATGGATTGTTGAACATTGGGGGGCACATCGGCTATGGAGTGAAGCCTTCAGCAAGGAGAAAGGGCTGTGCTACAAAGATGTTGGAGCTATCTCTCCAGCAGGCTGGTAGAATGGGAATCACCAAAGCTTTGCTTAGTTGCGATAAGTCTAACATTGCCTCCGCAAAAACAATACAGAAAAATGGTGGCATAAAGTGGAGAGAGTTAATGCACGAAGATGAACTGATAGAGCAATATTGGATTGATATTGACTAATTTGTTTTCCCTTGTAATTTTGCACCTGGAATGAATTACTGGTGCCTTAGGTATTAGTCAGTATTGAATCAAAGATCGATCTATGTGCGCCCTTCCGGAAATGTATGCGCAGCAGCCTGTGTTGGCTGCGGACTGGTGTCAGGCGCAGCCCTGCTGGCAAATAGGTAATTGGACTATTAGTCAACCCAGCTCCAGTGTATTGGTTTATTTCCTTGCCGCTTATACACTTTTTGTAGCGGCTCATTTTTGGCGGAACAGAGGTGCACATCAGTCTAGATTGTGGTGGAGCATTTCCCTTTTGCTCACAGGAATCGGTGCTGCAGTCGCAGGTACTAGCTTTCAAGCATTTGGCTATATGATCAAATGTCAGCCAGGAGGATACTGCCAACTAAGCAGCTGGTGGGAGATTGTCTATAACATCCTGACCGTTTGGGGAGCCGGAGCACTGCTAATCGCCGTCGCCCATGCTTTTTTCGACCGCCGAGGGCTCACCTTTTCCTACTACTTTGCCGCAGTGACATCCTTGCTATACACAAGCATCTGTCTTTACGGTGCTTTCAGTGGACGAGCCTTTCTGATTTCCTTTGAATTGATGATCCTATTTTGCAGTCCTGCCTTTGTAGGTATAGTTGGATGGATGCTATATCGATATTATATTGACAGGGATCCGGACTTACGGTCTTATTTGCTTTGCTGGGCAATCTTATTGATCACCACTCTGCTCTACTCGCTCTACCTGCTGGCCGGATTAACCTTGGTTCTATGGCAGAATTCTATCTGGTTTTCTGAAAATGATGTGCTACATGTATGTATGATTTTGTGGTGCTACTATGTCTATCGTTTCTTGTCACCAGAGGTGCGTGATCGGGTATTTCAAATAGAGAGGGCGACCCGGTTTTGATGCTGATCGCCCCCTTGAATATTATTTCTGAATATTGTTTAGAGATGGAGAATCAATAACTGTCCATTTTGACTTGCTAGAAATGATTTATCCTTCGTTATTTTTCTCCACCAGCCAACAAGGATGCTGTCAAAAAATGCCTCGTCTAAATCATTTCTAGCAGCGTCAAAATCGGACACTTATTGATTCACAATCCCTTAGTTAAAAATCAATTTGACGCCAACTCTCATTCTCCAGCGAGAAAGCCTGTCATTAATGAAGAATCGGTCGTCTCCTCTTTGTGTTTCATTGAAACTAAAGGTTGGCGTAGTTCCATCCGCATCATAACCTTCGAAATCCAATATCTCGTAGGCAAAAGGGTTGCTATAGACCAGCCCAGCTTTGGATGAGATCAGGTTACCAAGATTGAAGATGTCAAAGCTTGCTTGTAATCTGTAACCTCTGTCAGCACCGACAACTCCGATATCCTGAAGGATTTTTAGATCAAACATGTTGGTGAAAGGAGTTCGGTTCATGTTTTTTTCTGCATATGCTCCCTTTCGATCTGCAAGATACTCGTCGTCATTTATGTACTGCTCTAATGCAGTCCACTGCTCATCAGCGGACTGGCCGTCTGCGTTTTCGACCAACACAATATCTCCTTCGTTTGCTGGCACGTAGATTAGAGACCTGTTTCTGCTTGTGCTACCTCTTTCCCCATTTATGTTTCTTGCATCTCTGCTACCGTAAACATAGCTAAATGGAGATCCGGACTGACCATTATAAAACAGGGAAAAGGTTGTAGCAAAGCCTTCCTTTCCTCCCCAGTTCACCTTGTACCCAAGACTACCGACGACTCGATGCCCTTGAGCAAAATCTGAGACACCTAGCTCGGCATTGTTTCTGCCATCTACATGAAATGCTCCTCTCCATTGAGAGGAGTTTTGGGAACTTGTGCCTTCGTGAATGGCATAAGAGTTTCCATAATTATAAGCGATAGAAGCAGATAGATCATTCCATCCGATCTTACGATTATATCCAATGGTACCCCCCAGGTTGTAACTGTAACCCTCATTTGTATTCGAACCAAGATAAACCGCGGAATAGGTGGGGTCCAGACTCTCACCGGTAAATACCGGACGATCATCTCCTCCGTTGGTCCAGTTAAAATCTACAGTTGGGTCGCTGTTCACGCTTTCGTAAAATACATTATTGAGTGTCTTTGAGTACATGAGGTCAATACTTGTGTAAAGCCCATTACCAAGATTGTGGTCCAGACCCAAACTTGTTCTAAACAGTTGCGGGTATTTGAAATCAGAGGCAAAAAGGTGCATTTGACCTGAAGGCACTACGAAATCCGGATTGATCGGCTGATCTTGTATATCTGGATTAAACACGGTTGCCTCATCTCCCAGAATGTCACTGTCCACACTACCAACTGTCAGACCATTATTGACATATGCGCCACCGGGCCATACAAAGGGAATTCGGCTAGTGAAGATACCTAGCCCTCCTCTCAATTGTGTGTTGCTTGCCAGGGCATAAGTGAAGCCTAGCCTAGGTGAGAACATTAACTGTCCTTCAGGCATTGCTCCGGCTCTTCCTCCTTGTAGGTCATAGCTCTGTTCGAGCGTCGATACAGCGGTATCATTAAAGTAATTGTCAACTTCAGGATCATCCAAAAGCAGTGGAATATCCAGGCGCAGTCCAAGTGTTAGATTTAGTGCAGGGTTTATCTGCATTTCATCTTGTGCGTAGAAACCGAGTTGCAGCGCACTGAAGTCAGCGGCAGCAGCTGAGCCATCACCGGTAAGCCCGTCTACGAGCGAATAAGAGCGCTCATAATAACTGGCTGGCAAACCTTCCAAAAACTGTGAAAGAGAATCGTACTCATACACTCCGTAGTTTTGTGGAATGAAGAGGTTGTAGAATTGACTTAACTCATTGTGTGTTCCAAATGTTAGTGTGTGCTTGCCTTTGTATAGTTTCAGGTTGTTGGTAAAGGTATAGATCGTCTGGTCCAACTGGTTTGCAGTAGAAAACTGCTCACTTCCAAGTCGGATGCTCCCTTGTCCATCATCGATGTCGATATAAGGCAGATCTCCTCCTAGTGGATCACGATCATCCCTAACAGCTGTAATGCCAAGAATCATATTGTTGGACATGCCGGTTCCAAATATAGAATTGAGTTCTGCAGCGAAAGAGTTGGTAGTTGTAGGGAAGTAGACTCCATTGTTCAGAAAATTGATTCGCGTATTCGTCGATTCATAGGCATTGGTCTGCTCCGCCTTTGTATACTGGTGGCGGATAGATAGTTTGTGTTCGTCGCTAAGGTTAAAGTCAAGTTTTCCAAACAGCTTGAGGCCTTCCAGCTTGTCTGCCTTTGACAGGAATCCTCCCGGATCATAGCCATAACTATTGTTCATTACGTTTGATAGGTTCTCCAGATCTGCAAGTGAGCTGGCTCCTTCATAGCTTCCAAATTCAAATGGAGCTGGCGTCTCGTCCCTTTGAATTTCGATGTTTCCAAAGAAAAATACCTTGTTCTTTACCAGTGGCCCCCCTACAGAGGCCCCATATAACTTGTTGCTAAATTCGTCCAGCTTCTCTCTGTCAATTTCAAGATCATCCGATACTGTTTTGTTGGTTTTACCAGCAAAGTTTTCGTTTTGTAGGTAATAGTACAAATCCCCCTGCCATTTGTTGGTTCCACTTTTTGTAACAGCATTGATTCCTGCTCCTGCAAAGCCTCCAAGTGTAACGTCATAGGGAGAGATCACCACTTGTACCTGATCCAGTACATCAAGACTAACAGGTGAAATGCCTGTCTGCCCACCGTTGGTACCGGAGGCAGAAAGGCCAAATACATCGTTGTTTACTGCACCATCGATGTAGATGGCATTGTACCTGTTGTTGATTCCTGCCACCGAAAAGCCACCTTCAAAAGTCATCGAAGCTTGTGGAGTTAGCCGTGTAAAATCAAACAGGCTGTTTGTGAGTGTGGGCAAAGTCTCTAGTTCCTTGGTGGAAATTTGTGTTTTTGTTCCTGAATTTTCGCCCGAAGAACCGGCGTTTGCCACAACTTCGACCGTTTGGAGTGTTTCAGAACCAGAGCTCATTTGAAAGTCTCTTCTCTGTCGCTCTCCTAATCTTAGAAAAATGGGGCTTTCCTGCTGCTCCTGAAAACCCACATAGGTCACATTAATTCGATATGGTCCTCCTACTTTGAGGCCATTAAGGTGATAGTTTCCCTCTAGGTCGGTAATGGTTCCATAGGTACCGCCAGTGGATTCATTCGTAACGATTACATTGACGCCAATCAATGCTTCCCCTTCTGTATCGGTGATGTTCCCGACCAGTGAAGAGGTAGTTACGCCCTGTGCCAACATGCCGATAGGAATGAGGCAGGAAAATAGTAATAGGTAGAGTGTTTTTCGCATTAAACTAATTGTTTATGAGATAATGTCCGCTACTGGTGTGGATACGCAAAGGTCGCTAATCATGTGCTCAATAAGGTTAAATTAACATTAATACATGCGGCTATAGCGATAATAATTGTAGCAGAGCATCTACGGTTGCTCGCTGCTGTGGAGAAAGTTACGCAGTTCAGCAATCGCTGCTCTTGTTTGCTCTTCCTGGACAAAGTGTCCACTTTCCAATTCCATGACCTGGGCTGTTGGCAATCTTTTTCTCCATTTGGCAAGATATTCCGTACTGATAAATTTGTCTTCCGTACCCCAGATAATCAGCCAGTTCTTTTGTTCGAGAGACGATAGTTTAGCCCATTGCTGCTCATACCAATCGGAAGATCCTGCCAGGGATTGTCCAATCTTTAGTAGGGACCGTCGTGAATCTTTGTCAGGGAAGGGGGCCAGGTAGTGTTTATGTACTGCCTTTGTAAGCTTCTTAGGATCTGCATAGGCTTTTTTGAGCAGGGTTTTTGGTGAGAAATTGAGTCGCAGATACAGAAATCGCCCTAGCCAACTGTTTAGCAATTTGTCTGCTTTTTGTACCTCTTTGGACGATTTCGTTTCCCACAGCCAGGAGTTGAACAGAACGATTTGCTTGATTCGTTCGGGCATAGTCATGGCAGTGCCAAGGCCAATTGGTCCGCCGAAATCATGAACGACCAAGGTGATCTCTTCGAGATCCAGGGCGGTGATAAATTCTGCCAGGTTTTTGCTGTGCGCCTCGGGTGTGCCGGCAAAATCTAAGGGTTTATCAGAAAGACCAAAACCGATGTGGTCGATGGCAATGCATCTATAGTTTTGGGAAAATTCCTTAATGAAATCCCTGTAGAGAAAAGACCAGGTTGGTGTTCCATGAACAAAAAGCAGCACTGGACCACTTCCCTGGTCAACATAGTGCATCTTGCCGGATTTCAGTTCCAGGTGTTTGGATTCAAAAGGATAAAGCTCTTGGTTCAGCCAGCTTTGGGCCGATAGTGTTGTTGAAGCAGTCAATAGCATAATCAATATTATTAAGGTTTTCATCTCAATTGTTTTGAGACAAATTTCGCCCAAGGTGGATTGGAAATTCTTGGTTTATACCAAGAAATGGTCTGAGTAGAATAGAAAGCCAGGTAGCGACGCTCCCACAGTTTGGAGCGGACCTCGAGACTACAGCAGCCTCCGTGATCTGTTGTAGAAAAGTGCCAGGGGGAAGCTTTCCTTCCTGCTTCTGCCATCAAGAGTGTAAGCTCAATCCAGGAAGGGGCACCCGGCTACGGAGCTGCTAGCTTTTGCTGTTCAGCAATTTGCTAAGATTTGTGGGATCAATTCGCAGGTAGGATGCCAGGTCCTTTCTGCTCACCATATTTAGCAAATGAGGGCTTCGCTGCATAAAGTGGCGGACTCGTGTTTCTATATCATGAGCCATGAGCGCGTGATATCTTTCGAGGATGCCGATCAGCAAATGCTCGGTGGCTTTGCGGAACAGGGTTTCGATGGGTCGGTGCTTTTGCATCATGGATTGATGGTCGGCATAGGAAATCCGCAAGAAGCTACTACTTGTGATGCTGGCCAGATTGTAGCTGGAAGCTTTCTGGGAAAAGAAAGCCTCCGGTATTCCTGAAAAGGAAGGCGGATAAGTGAAAGCTATGATATGCTGCTTATTTTCGGTTTCGTAGTAGGACTTTTGGATACCCTCGACTACGTAATACATGTAGTGCTCTCGTTGTCCTTCCCTGGTGATGATCGTTTTCGCAGGTACTTTGAACTCCTGCCAAACCGCCAGATAATCTTCCAGTATCGCCTCGGGAACAGGGTGTATATGATTGAGCAGCTGTTTCACAAAGCAATTATAGTAAACTTCGGTGGCTAATAGTGACTGGGACCTTGATTTTTGGTACCTGAGGAATGAAGGTGCAAAATAGCCCCGGGCAAAGCGGAACGAGGTGCCTGCATGCGCCAGTGACTGCCGCTCAATGGCAGCTCGACTTTAGGAGAGATGGCAGTGAGCGAGCAGGAACAAGCAGGCAGGTGCCGAGTATTAGCGGAGCACGGGTAGCCCCTGTCTTGAGCGATCAATGTTTCGCTCCAAAAAAAAGCCCTGCTGGATATTATCCAGCAGGGTTTTCTAGTATCGTTGAATCAGGTCTAGTGAGCCACAACTATTGATTGTAGCTTCTGATTGCCATTCTGATCAGTGGCCAATAATATATAAAGGCCGTTTTGGATTTCCGAGGAATCGAAAGTCCTTGAATAGATCTGGTTTGCCTCCACATCTGCCTCGAATAAGGTACTAATGACACGTCCGTTGAGGTCAATCAATTGTACGATGGCTGCGCCCTCGCTTCCAAATTCGAACTCGAAAGTACCTGTGTGGGTGACGGGATTCGGATAAAGATTCAATGCGATTTCGGAGCCGTTCTTAAGTCGTCCGCTACGTCGATTTTGGGGAACCCAGTAGGCTACGGAAGTAGTTTCCCCAGTTCCTGAGTCGGTTACGGTTAGGAAGTAATGTCCGCTGTCCAGTCCTGTGAGATCTTCAATATTGGAAGTAAATGCTCCAGGGCCGGTCCATGCAAAAGTATATGGGCCAATACCACCGGAAACCCCAATATTGATTTCTCCATTAGAAGCATTATAGCCTTCAGGTCGAATATAGTTCAGCGTTACATCCAGGCTTGCATAAGTGGTGCCTCCAATGCCTGTTCCCGAATTATTGGTTGAGCCTAATCCATCTTCCTGAATCACAAAAACACAACCATTCGCATCTGTAACAGTGACAGAGAAGGTTGAGTTATCTGCAGCAAGTACATTCAGTGCATCTTCGTCCTGATCAAAACGCACGTAACCTGTGCGGTCCCAGTCGTAGGTTAGTGGGCCGGTATAGTTGCTAAATGTGATGATGTAGGAGTCATACCATGTTGGCAATATGGTACCATTTGCATTGTTGGTTTGCTCTATGCTGCCGTCGATTTCGCAATCGCTGAAGGTGCAGCTGCCGTCGTCGATTGTTGCTTCCGGGTTAAAATTATCCGCGGCCGGATCAGTACAGCCTTCAAATATACAAGCCAGATCATTGTTGTCATCCGGATCATAATTTACCGCCGCAGGATCATTGCATCCTGGACCTGCTGGCGTGCCTTCGCAGATGCAAGCAGCCGTTAAAACATCATCTTCGGTTCCGGAATCGCCATCATCACAAGCGTTGCCTGGGATTCCGATTGAGGCGTCATTGTCGTTGCAATCGACGTCGCTGCAGAAACCATCGCCGTCAGCATCTACTGTTGTGATTGCAGCATCGTTGTCATCGCAGTCTACATCTGTACATACACCATCATTGTCCGCATCGCCAATTCCAGTACAAGCAGTTGGTGTTCCAGCGCAGTTGCAGGAAGCATCCAGCATGTCATTGATTGTAGTTGCGTCATTGTCGTCGCAGCTAGCGCCCGGGTATTCAGTTGCATCCGCATCATTGCAATCGACGTCGCT
>JAHDEE010000152.1:2296-15034 GCA_020629005.1 Chitinophagales bacterium | reverse complement strand
GGCGCGATGGGGAGACGGTGCAAAATAGCCCCGGGCGAAGTGGCATGAGTGGCCTGTATAGCGTAGTGAATGCCTGCTGCTGGTGGCTCGACGATAGGAGAGACGCAAGCAGCAGTGCATGAACAGCTATACAGGCTGCGAATGAGAGCGGAGCACGGGTACAACCTTTGCGCGCCGAACGTACTTGTCGCTCCAAAATATTATTATTCTACAGGAATTATGGTATATGTAATATGTTGGCAACTAAAGGTATCTCTAAAATCTCCTGGTATTTGGATGGGGTTGAATGATTCTTCGCATTGGTCCGATGCGCACTGCTTATATGTACAAAAAAAGACTTAATTTTGAGGTCTAGCTTGGAAGCACAAATGTGGCTTTTGAGATTTGTTCAGTGTTTTCAATTTCCTTCTTATGCATAGACATTTTTTCTTAATTATTGTATTCTCCGTGCTGCTATTTAGCTTTCATACGAGCTCGCTAGTGGCTCAGTGTACGCAATGGGGAGAAGAAGCAGGGCCTTTTTCGTTTACTGGATTGGGTGATTTTCCTTGTGGTTCCTCTTGTGGAGGAATCGTGGATTCGCTTGGTTTTGAGGCTTTTAGTAACGAGGCATACGTGTTTTTGGATTTGACTCCAGGAGCAGTTCATACCTTTAGTATTTGTGATGGATATGATGCTGCAACATGGCCCGCTGAGCTAACAGTGATTGATTCTGAGGGGTTTACCACTTCGGAGGCACCTGGAGAGATTATTGATTTTGTTGAAGATTGCTCGATCACATTTACGATACCTGAGGAGGTTTTTGGTGTGGTTGTGGTGGTCAGGAATTTGGATGATGAATGTGGAGCTCCATTCGAGGAATTAGAAAACGGATTTGTGGTATTCATCTGTGAGTCAGGTGGAACCTGTACTGGCGAGGGTTCGTGCTATGCTGGAGATGTGAATCCTGGATTGCTGGCAAATCCGCAAATCTACTGCCCTGGGCAAGATATATTGTTGGGGACAGATGGAACACACAATGTTCCTACCGGTGGGAGCTATGTGTGGTCATTTACCAATACAGATGGCTCCGGTGATGGTGATGTATCGCTGGCCTTATTTTCTACCTGGACTGGAGATATCAATGAAAAGCTAATTTCTGAGGGTTATCCTGCACTTCCATTAGGAACTTTTGAGGTGCAAGGAGCATCGTATGACGATATCGAAAACCCTGGAATTGATTGTACGGTGACACCTAATTCATTACTGATCACGATCACTGATGGTAGTGATCCGGCCTGTTCGGAGTCTTGTGAACCTTCGTCAGTGCCATCCAACAATGAGTGCCTTGGTGCTGTTGGTATTGAGTCCGGAATAAACGGCCCTTATGATAATAGTTGTGCAAGCTCTGAAAGTAGTGATCCCGACTTTGGGACGGAGTGCTTTATCGAGCCGTTTTTCGGTGAGCCACCACTACTCAATAATACGCTTTGGTTTAGTTTTAGCGGAGACGGAGGCGCTTATAAAATCCATACAACCCCCAACTGTGCCAGCGGCCCATTGGGCGCCTCGTATGTAGATTATGGAGATACACAAATGGCAATTTATGAAGGAAGCTGTGGAGACCTTGTGGCAATTGCTTGTAACGAGGATGACCCGGAATTGCTTTCTCAAAACATTGGAAATGTTGCAGGTCTGTCATTGCAGACGGAAGCGGACACTGAATACTTGATCATGATAGATGGTTTTAACTCTGACGAAATGTCTACGGGTGAGTTCTGCATAAACATCGAGGAGATTCAACTGTATGATTGTGCTGTTGGGGAGCCAATTGTTGCTACTCCGCCGGAAGGTACTGAAGGCAGTGGTACGGTTGACGATCCGTTTGTGATGTGCAACAATGTACCTTTGTTGCTGGAGACACAAGGTGAACTGGTTGCCGACCCGAGCTTTCCTGCTCCAGCCATTTTGTGGTTCTTATACGATAGCCTGCCAATTTCCTCAGACCCTTTTGCTGATCCAAACAATACTTTAGAAATACTTCCTACGAACGTTGGAGTTGGGCCATTGGTAGGAAACGGAGAAGCAAATGCCAGTGATCAGGAAATCGCGGGCACCTATGTTATTGTTCCCTTTATTGTGCCTTCAATTTCCAGCCAGATAGACCAAAACTGTACAGGTATTGATCCTGACATTGATTATCCGGTGGTTACTTTTATTGCGGAAGGAGAGGGTTCTTGTGATATTATACCTGATGCTCCCTTCAACAATGTGTGTGAAACGCCGTACTCCGTTGGATCAATGGCCAGCTTCCTGGGACCATTCTCGAATGAGTTTGCTACTGTAGGGGAGCTTGAGAACAACCCGATTGACTGCTTTGACGCTGAAGATGGTTGGCAGAATCCGGTATGGTTTATTATGGAGGGTACCGGTAACATTTTTACTGTCAGTACTCTGGCCTGCGAAGATTCGGAGAATTTGCAAATAGAGGATACACAAATTGCACTATTTGCAGATTGTGGAACGGATTTGCTTGATTGCAATGATGATATTGAGTTTGGAGTTAACAGCTATTCAAGCATCACTTTCGAATCAGTACTGGGTTTTGATTATTACCTGGTGATAGATGGTTACGATGGAGCTCAGGGTGAGTTTTGCTTCGACATACAAGAGGAAGAACCTGACCCTTGTGAAGGGCAGCCAGACAATAACTTTTGTACCGCAGGTGTGGAGCTACAATTACCGCAAACATCCTTTCCCATAGTAAATGGAGTGTTTGACAATACCTGTTCACTAGCCACCATGGATGATCCTTTAGAAGGCTATGAGTGTTTCGGCGATGAGGGACTCGATTATCCTCTTTGGTTTTCTTTTGTTGGAGATGGAAACACCTACGATCTCTTCACAACAAACTGTGGTGTCTTATCGGATGACGAATACATTGAAGATGGAGATACTCAGATGGCTATTTATACTGG
Source organism: Chitinophagales bacterium (assembly GCA_020629005.1). GTDB lineage: Bacteria > Bacteroidota > Bacteroidia > Chitinophagales > UBA2359 > JAHDDV01. Next base: position 12,077 of record JAHDEE010000152.1, on the reverse strand, counting down.
AGATTGCGATGGCTTGACACCTCTTGCTTGTAACGAAGATTTGAATGCAGCTGGCCCTCCCTATCCTTCTGGTCTTTCGATCGTTAGTACGGTTGGAACAACCTATCACTTATTGGTGGATGGATTCGTGCAAGGCAATTCGGATTCCAAAGGAAAGTACTGCATTGAAGTGCGTCTTGTTGAACAGCCAAATTGCGTTGCTAATGCTGGTACTGTTTCGCCACCATCGAACACTTTTGTGTGCGACGGCTTGAGTAATGCTCCTATATCGGTAGAGGGTTCTGCCAGCATAGACTTCATGAACTATTTCGTTTTGGTTGATCAGGATGGCATCGTGATCGACTATGACACCGCTTCCAGTAGTTTCGCCTTTATTGGCTTAGACTACGGTACCTACGCCGTTCATGCGATAAATGTAAAGATTGAGGAAGAAAGTATACTAACGGGAATTCTTGGTGGTAGTGCTGACATCGCAGATGTAAATGCCGGAATTGCTGATGAATCTTTGTGTGCTGCGGTCAGCAACGGGATCAATTTTGAATATGTCAGTACCGATGATCCAAACTGTTTTGAATGCACAGCCGATTACGGAACTATCAACGGTCCGGAGGATTCTACAATTTGCGAACTGGATGATACTCAAACGATCGAGAGTACGGAGGCACCTACCAGCATTTACGACCACATTGTGGTGATCAGCTCAGGTGAAGATGGCAATATTGAAACTGTAATGAATCCTGGCCCTATAGATCTGGCAGCTCTTGGGCTGTCAGCAGGCACCTACAGTTTCCATTATATGGCTTTCCACGAAAACAATAGCGGAGATGTCATGACAGTGGCAGCAGGTGGAACAATAGCTGAGCTTCAGGAACTAATTACAAATGGAGCCATTTGTGGCGCAATGGATGTTACAGGTATCGAACTCAACTTCATTGAGGTTGGGACAGATGATTGCTTTCCCGTTTCTGTGAGCGAAATTGCTGTCACCGAGTTGGAATTGTATCCAGTTCCTGCAACGGACTTGATGTACTTGCGTATGGCGACTCCTCAGTCGGGAGCTTTCGAATTGCATATCACGGATTTGAAGGGCAGATTAGTAAAGAAAACTTATCATGATTTGAAATCAGGACACAATGAGGTCCAGATTCCTATCGAGGGCCTACCGGAAGGCCAATACTTACTCGATCTGAGAGCCCAGAATAACTCAATTGCTACCTTGCGCTTTGTAAAGCTATAGACGCACAAGCGAAAAGGATATTTTGGAGGCAGCCAGGCTATTGTAGATAGCGTTGGCTGCCTTTTTCTTTTGGCCCTTGCCCAGCAATAAATTTTCTATTTTTGCTTTCTAATTGATGGGGCAGTGTAAAACATTGCCCCTCTCAAAATCCGTATTCCTCTTTATCCCATCAAATTTCCCCGCTGATGAAAAATATTCTATCTGCTGGACTCTTGCTTGTGACAGCACTTTTTCTAATGTGCACAAAGCTGCAAGCTCAATTGCCCTATATCCAAAATACTGAACCGACATCTGGAAATATTGTCTCGCAGCAATTCCAGGGCTTTTCGGAAGTCGTATCAGCATTCGCTGCTGACGATTTTACTGTTCCAGCCGGTGAGACGTATAGCATTGGCTTTATTGAAGTCAATGGAAGCTATGGTGCAGGCTCTGGCGCTACCAATGTCGATGTCATCATTTACGCTGATTCGGGAGGCGTTCCTGGCGCAGTTGCTTGCAGCTATACTAGCATAAGTCCTAATACAGATGCTGACGGTGACCTGGGTTTTGAACTGCCAAGCAATTGTGAATTGGAGGCAGGAACCTATTGGCTGTCTGTTGTAATGGCTGAGGATGAAGCTTCACCAGTGACCTGGTTTTGGGAACCGAATGCTAGCATCGAAGGCAGTGGCTTTGCCTGGATAAGTCCAGGTGGAGTGCTGACTGACTGCGTCACGTGGACGGCAAATGCTCCTGTCAATTGCTCTAACCTCAATCTGTCAGATGATGCATATGACCTGGGCTTTGCCCTTTATCCGGCATTGGGTTGCGATCTGGCTGAGCTAAGTGTACAGACTACTTGTAGCGAAACATTTGAGTACGAGATCGAATTGAACTTTTCCGGTACCGGAACTTACAATGTTTTTGACAATGATGGTCTGGCAGCAGAGGCAGTTTCTTCAGGCAACATTACTATTGGGCCTTATACTGGCAGCGCTTCACAAAATATCAGTGTAGAAGAAATTACGGACAGCAGCTGTGTCTTAGCATCTGAGGTAGTGGCTCCCGATTGTGCTTGTGCTGGTTCAAGTGCCCAGACTTTTGATTACGATGATTGCGGATCCGCTGCGTCAGTATCGGAGGGTGAGAATGGTTTCTTTAGTAATGCCTGTGCTGGTGCTGCAAACGATGATCCATCCAATGCCTCCTGTTTCGAGGATTCCGAAATTTCCTCTTCGGTTTGGTTTAGTTTCATCGGAGATGGAGGAAACTACCGTATAGCTGTAAACAACTGTACTGGCTCAAATTCTGGAGGTGGTAATCCACTTACCGATTCACAGATCGCCATTTACACTGGTACCTGTGGAGATCTAAGTCTTGAGTCTTGTAACGAAGACATATCGGCAATTAACACGCTTTCTTCTACTACTTTAAACACTAATGAAGGCACGGAATATCTAATACTGGTTGATGCCTTTGGTGAAAGTGCTGGTGGTGAATTTTGTCTTGACATCGAAGACATTGGTGGATTCATCAGCAACAATTCCTGTGATTCAGCAACTCCATTAGACATTTGCGAAAATGTTGGCCTTTCTAATGTGGGGGCTGATGGAAACGATGATCCTGCTATGTCTTGTGCTAAACAAGACGACCCCGTACAGGCAGGCGTTTGGTTTTCGTTTGAGGCCACTGCTCCGAACATGACCGTTAGCACTGCCTGTAGTGAGGTAGGAAGCCTTTTGGATACGCAGCTAATTGTTCTAGATGCTTGCGAAGGTGAAGAAATCGGCTGTGGAGAAGATGGAGATCAACCCTTAGCAGAAGTAGAACTGCAGAGCTTGGTAGTGGGACAGACCTATTACATCATGGTCGATGGATATGCGGGAGCCACTGGAAGCTTTTGTGTCAGCATCACTGAAACCGGGATTGTGTATGATTGCAGCGTTGGAAACATAACCTATCTCGACGAAGAAGGAACTGAAATCGACCCTGCGGCTGGTACCATTACTTTGTGCCCTGGATCCACGCTCACGATGAGTGCCAGCGGTTTCACTGCACCCGATCCTTGTTTGCCTTCGCCAGGCATTCTATGGTTTTACTATAATGATGTGCCAGATGCGAATCTGCCTCCGGCCGAAGATTCGGCATTTACATCTGTTTTGTTGGTAAATCAAGAAGGAGATCCGCTTGTCAACGAGGGATCATTTGATTTCCTGGCCAGCGGCCAACCAAATGACTTATACTACCTGGTCCCGGTAATCATTGCAAATACAGAAGCGACAATCAATAATAATCCGAACATTGTGAGCGCAAGCTGCTTTGGGATAGATCCTTCGACTGCTCTTGCAGTAGAATTTCTGGATGCAAACGCAGCTGGCTGTGATAGCTGTGAAGGATTTGCAATCAATGTTGAGCCGGAGTGTATAACTGATTTAGGAGTTAACACCGGAGAAGCCAATATTGAGATTATTCCCTCTGGCAATACTGGCGATATTGAGTCCACAGGAGATCAAGGTCCATATCTCGATGGCAACACCTATGAGATTTGCGCCACCGACGAAATCGGCTGTGAAGCTTGCACAAACTTCACTGTAAGCTGCCCTCCTGGTGACATTTGTGAAGAGAATCCCATTAGTCTGCAGGCTGAGATCGATTGCCTGGAAGATGAATTTGGAAATCTCACAGGCGAGTATGAGATCATACCTGAGGTGTCTGGCGGCAATGGAGCTACCACTGTGACAATTACTCCGGAGCTGGCCGAACTTGGCGAGACCATCACAGTCTGCGCTGAAGATGAACAAGAATGTAGTGAATGTGTAGAATTGACGATGACCTGCATCGCGGAAGATCCTTGTGAAATTGCACCCATAGTATTGGAGATCAACGAAACCTGTCTTCAAAATCCCTTGACCGGCTTGCAATCTGGCGAAGCAAGCTTGGAAGTCACTACTACAGGCGGTAACGGCGATGTAAGCATAACACTAAATCCGAGTCAGGAAGTTTATCTTGATCAAGACGTGGTGTTGATTTGTGGCCTGGATAAATCTGGCTGTGAATTGTGTCAGGAATGGATCGTTGATTGTCCTCCAGTTGCAGACCCTTGTATAGAGAATCCACTCAGTATCGAGCTTGACTTTGATTGCATCACCGATGAGGAAGACGAAAATACAGGTGAAGCCAATCTGATCATCGACTGGATTGGCGGTAACGGCGTTGTAAACGTTGACATTGAACCTGAGCAAGAAACCTACCAACACGAACAGATAATATTAGTGTGCCTGGAGGACGAGGAAGGTTGCGAAATCTGTCAAGAAATAGAGATCATTTGCCCTCCTCCTGTAGGCGATCCTTGTATTGACAATCCGATCGTGCTTCTTCCTACTGTGGAATGTGAGTTGGATAGCCTTGGAAACAATACCGGTGCCGGCACCCTGATTATTGAAACAGTCGGGGGCAATGGTGGAGTAATGGTAGGCCCGGATACTGTAATTTGGGCAGTTGACGGAGAAGAGGTGGAAATTACTGCTATTGACGATCTTGACTGTGAAGTCACGGAAATAGTGACGGTGTCTTGTCCTGTTGTAGTCGATCCCTGTGAGGAGAATCCTTTGATACTCGATTACATTGCTGGCTGTAGCCTTAATCAGTTTGGCAATTTCACTGGTAAGATCGAACTCACCCTAAGCGCAACAGGTGGCTCCGGAGACTACGAATTCGAGCCAGCCGAATTCTCCAGTAACTATGAAACAGGAGATGTGATAGAGATCAGTGTAACCGACTCTTTAGGTTGTACTGCTAGCCTGAGCCTTGAATTCACGGAGGAATGTATAACCGAATGCCCATTCAATGATTGCGCAGCCACCGAGCTAGACTGGCTGCAGGAACTTGTCACTTCCGACCTATGGGGAGAATGCTATTGCACCCTGCAACAAATTAACCTGGACGACGGTGTCTACTTTTACTCGATTCCGGATGGTGGAGGATTCTGCCCTGCAGATCTTCCTGCGGTCTTATACGATTGCAGCGGAAATGTAGTCTGTGCTGACGGCTTCATCCCAATAGAGGAAAGCTGCATAGGGCAGGGTTACACCTGGGATATCGAAGACCCGGAAGTGGTTCAGGATATTTGGACCTGTGGAGATGAATTTGCGGAATGCGGTGAAGACTGCAGCGATGCCAATATCGAGCTTTTTGCAGAATATAATTGCCTGGAAGATGAAGATGGCTGTTTGACAGGAATAGCTGAAGTAACTGTGAGTTACGAAGGTGGAACCGGGGAAATTGTCGTCGATCCTGCCGAAACTTTTGAAGCGAATGGCGACGAATTGGTGATCATAACCGCAACAGACGAACTAGGATGCAGCACCACCATCGAATTGCAGCTAGAATGTGAGCAGGCAGCTTGCTCCTGTAATCCCGTTACGATAGGAGAGGTGGACATTAGCTGTGAGCTGGATGATGATGGAAACCCAACGGGTTTTGGCATTCTGAACGCTTCCGCGAGTGGTGGTAGTGGAAACTACAGCTTCGACCCCGAGCTGGGATCCTTAGTCGAGCACGAAAGTGAGCTAACAGTAACTGTAACGGATTTGGAGCAAGATTGCACTGACACGAGTGAAAGCATTAACGTCGATTGTCCTCCAGCGCCTCCTTGCAATCTGGAATTATCCCTTTCCTACGAATGCTGTGTAGATGATCTTGGCCTTCAAGACGGTACCGGACAATTGATCGCAGAATTTTCCGGGGCAAACGGGGAGGTCACCCTTTCTGGTCTTGATGAAGGAGTCTGTTTGAGTGCAGGAGAAAGCTATACGGTTATCGCAACCGACGAGCAAGGCTGTGAAGCCACTTCAACAATAGAAATTGCTTGTGATCAGGAATCATGCGATGATACGGTTGCCGGCACTATGAGTAGCAGCACCATCTTTGCCTGCGACCAAAATCTGGATGGCAACAGTGCCTATCTGGATAACTCCATCCTGGGGCCAGACGACACCGTCAATTTCATATTGCACACAAGCAGCGACAATACACTGGGCACAATTCTAGGGCAAAACTTAACGGCAGACTTCAACTTTGCCTCTTTTGACGCGGAATACAATACCACCTACTATCTGTCAGTCGTAGTGGGTCGATCCTTAGGAAGCCTTGTAGACCTGGAGCACCCATGCACCGATATCTCGATTGGAGCTCCAGTAGTATTCCTGGAACCGCTCAAAGTATACGATTTCCCATTCTGCGAGGATGTTCTGGAAAATATGGTTGATCCGGTTCGAGTCACGTTCCTGCTTACCGGTGGACTACCAGCATACGATCCTACAGCCTTCTACACGGTAAGCGGAACCGGCTACAATGGACAACAATACGCCCATATGGGCTCTGACAATATTGGCCCCATTGGGCAAGACCAGCCATATACGCTGACGGTCAGCGATGGCGCTGGCTGTATGGATGTTATCGAAGCACCAGAAGGTTACAATTGCGGGACCATACTAGCCGCCGAACTCCTGGATTTTAAGGGTCAAATTACGGAACAAGGGCATCTTCTAGAATGGTCAACAGCGAGCGAAATCGATACCAGATTCTTCCTGCTGGAAAGTTCCTCGGATGCTTACAGCTGGACGGCAATGACAAGCTTAGATGCACAAGGCGATCAGAACCGTGGCGCAAGCTACAATTGGATCAATCACACACCTCAGCAAGGCATGAACTACTACCGACTGCAAATTGTTGCCGCAGATGGTACTATTGACTATTCAAATATTGTCCAACTGGAAGCTGATTACCTCACAGGATTTGAAGTCTATCCGGTTCCATTTAGCGAGGCACTTACAGTTGAATTCAACAAGCAACAAAACGGTCCGATCTGGATATCATTGATCGATTTTGCCGGTAGAACGGTACACGAGCACAGTCAAAGTGCTCAATCTGGTCATAACCAGATCCAAATTGATCTTGCTGACCTCCCTGCTGGCGTATACCTGCTTTCGATTCGAGATAATCATGGCCAGTTTTCGCAAAAAGTGATGAAGCAATAGGCTGAGTCCTCAAATAACTCAAGTCACCAAAAGGCCCCTTAGCATTTGCTAGGGGGCCTTTTTTTGTTCACTATACCGTCATTTACCCCTTTAGAGCACCCACAATGCTAGCGATTATGTCGTGAATTAACTGAAGTCAGTTTTATTTATGGGAAAAGAGTCCAAATAATATATCCACAACGTCTAATTTATGGAACACTGGTTAAATTCAGTTAATATTAGGCATAAGGGCAGTAATGGAAGTTGCCATGTTTCCAAACCTTGCAGGTCTAATCAGGCTGTCAGTTAAACACCCTAAAGTCATGAATCGCATCACAATACTACTTTTGGCAGTTTTCTGCACTTTTGCCTTCCGCTTGAGTTACGCACAATGTGTCGATCCTGAACTTGAAACAAACTGCGAGGAATGCGAAACAGCATTTACCCCAATCTGTGGTTGCGATGGCGTAAGCTATGACAATGACTGCTATGCACAATGCCTCGGCAATGTAACCTCCTGGCTTCCTGGTCCCTGCAATGCCCTTACAGGTCCCGACTGTAGTATCACAGCTGACTTTCTCGTAGTACACCAACAAAGCATCTCCTCCGGAGAGATGCCGCCGCTCTTTACTGCGAATACCTACTGCCTGATGAACATGACAGAAGGCGATGCAGAAGTATACTACTGGCAATTCAATGGCAACCTGATCAATAATGATTTCAATACCTGTGGACTTACTGTTCCCGGCACTGTCGATGGGCAGCCGGTCAATACTAGTTTTGAAGTTTGCCTTACCGCCTACGATTCACAAAGCAATTGCCTGGACACGCATTGCATTACGGTTGATCCACAAGCTCCTCCGTGCATCGATGAAAGCCTGATCGGAAATGTTGACCTCTGCGAAAACCAATATGAACCTGTTTGTGCTTGCAATGGTAATTCCTACTTGAACGCCTGCTATGCAGCAGCACAGGATGGAGTCGAAATAATGACACCAGGACTCTGCGAAAACTGCAACTACACCAACGAAGGACATATTGTGGCCGCCTCCGGGCAAGACTGTCCATACCTCCTTGAAATGGACGATCAGCTCTATGAAATCGCAGCTGTGCCGGAAAATTACACAGCAGCAATTGGCCAAAGTATCGCATTCGATTTTCTGATACGCTCGGATATCGAATCCTCCTGTGATGCCCTTGCGGTCATAGATTTACTCTGCGTCGAGATCACCTTCGAGTGCCCTACATTTGACGTCTGTGATCTTGAACTTCCAGCCCAGCAACTCTATGTGAACAGCGGTGAAAGCCTGGCTTTTGATGCCATACAATCTTTGGGTCCCGCATGTCTGGACCCACTGAGAGCCTATACAGAAGACTTCATCAGCGCCAATCTAATTACTAGCTCTGTAAACACAGAGTTGGAAGGAACCCTCATTTCCTTCACTGCTTCGAGCACAGAGATGGAATCAGAAACAATCGCCTGGGAAGTGTGCTACAGCTATAGCGATCCAATTGTCAACAGCTGTCTCGGCATCGCCGAAGATCAAGAGGAGATATGCTTCCAGCAGCAACTAACGGTCAATATCGTCGATGGCATATGTATTGAGGCAAGCCTGATCAATCCGTTTTCCTTTTGCACGGGCCCTCCAGACCCTGTTTGTGGTTGCAATGAGGTAACCTATTCAAACAGTTGCGAAGCGAGCAATGCAGGTGTTACAGAGTTTACTCCAGGCGAATGCGCTGCCCCAATCGTTGATTGTGGGGTTGCAGATCCGGCCACAGAACTCAACTGGCTCTACTCCATTTGGTTCAACGATGACGAAGACTGTGTCGAAGCCATCTATCAATACGAATACCAGGGTATTGCCGTCTTTCTAGTGCAAACCAAAATGGACTGCAACGGCAGCAGTCCTCCAGCAATGATATATACCTGCCAGGGTCAGGCAATTTGCTATATATACGGCGGTGGGGAAGGAGCGGCCTGTCCCGATATTGTCAATGAATTTAGTAGCGAACAGCTGGTCTGGATCGCGGGTTGCGGATGCCCCCAGGAAGGAAACCCCGTCTGCGGCAGCGACGGAAATACTTATGCCAACGACTGCCTGGCTGAATGCGCCGGTTATGTATGGAGTCCTGGCCCTTGTGAATCGGAATGTGAATGTCCCCCTGATGGCGATCCTGTTTGTGGTGACGATGGCATCACCTACGCCAACAGTTGCCTGGCAGAATGTGCTAATACAGAATGGACGATCGGCGATTGTGATGATTGCCTTTGCCCTCCTGATGGCCCAATGGTTTGCGGAGCTGACGGCATCAGCTATGACAATAGCTGCCAGGCGGAATGCGCCGGACAAACCTGGATTGCCGGCCCTTGCGAAACTCAAAATCAAGCCCCGCTTCCAGTGCAATTCAGCACCTGTACTGAACCCATTACTGCTACGCTGATATGCCCCGATTTCATCGATCCTGATGGAGATCCGGTAGAAATAGCTGCGGTAGAAACAACTTTCAACTGTAGTATCCAGGTCGATGGAAATTGCATCACCTA
>JAHDEE010000152.1:0-2196 GCA_020629005.1 Chitinophagales bacterium | reverse complement strand
ATTCTTACCAGCGATGACTGCGACGAGGTGGTTCCCTCCACTGATCCCGTCGCTAAAGACGACATATATCAGATCGATCCTTATACAGAAGAAATCATGCCTGTTATGCTCAACGATATCGACCTCGATGGCGATGACTTTGACATATGCAACTTCACCTTGCCCTTCAACGGCACCCTGGAACTTGATGAGCAATCCGGCTTTTTCATCTACCAGCCCAATCCTGGCTTCCACGACCAGGTAGACCTCTTCAACTACACCATCTGCGATGACGATGGCAATACGGGAATTGGGCTCGTGACCATAGTTGTAGGTCCATGCGAATACGAGCTGCAAGATTACTGCACTGCACCGCTCACGCCTCTTTTCGTTTGCCTCGAATTCTGCAATCCGGAAGCCAGCATCAGCCATGTGCAAACACTGTTCGAATGCAATATAAACCTACAGGCTCAAGCCTGCTTCTCCTATGTGCCTCTACCCGCATTTGAAGGCCAGGAAAACATCACTGTTACGGCTTGCGACGATGCGGATAACTGTGAGGAAATTGAGCTAAGTGTTTTTGTGGGCGACTGTCAGGATGGCCTGATTGCTGAGCCTCAATCAGACCCAATCTACAAAACACAAACATCGATCCCCACCCGGATCCAGATCTTCGACATCCAGGGTCGACTGCTCGCTGATCAGGCATATAAAAATTTCGATAGTAGTTCTTTTAGAGATTTGCCCACAGGCTTGTACATCTGCCGCAGCCTCGACAAGAATGGAAATTATATAGATTCAAAAGTAATCACAAATTAAAATGAAAATTTGGAGCGAAGCCAAGCCCCACCTGGAAACGGGCTACCCGTGCTCTGTTCCAATTCAGGTACCTTCTGGCTGCTCATGATCTGCCCAGTCGGTCTCTCCTAAGGTCGAGCCCGTCTGGGCAGCCATTCGCCACGCCAGCAGGCACCTTCATTTCCTCGTCGCCCGGGGCTATTTTGCCACTTGCTTGTGCCCTGGCACTAGTGATAATATTTGAGTTTCAAGTGCCTAAGTTAGACAAGGTGATACCATTCACAACATTGATCTCTACATTGAACAACATGTCAAATGCACTGGAAAACAGGTAATTGTACTAATAGTTGAAATAAGTGACTTGAGCGTCTAAGCATATTTCTCACTCTACCGAGACCTGTTCTCACTCTATCGAGATCTGCCTTTGCGTTATCACAAGTCCCTGACCAGCACAGTATGAACATGTTAGCAAATAAAATATCACTTTGCGCGCATATAATTGCCTTATCTAATCATAAAGCCTTCACTAAATTTACTATAAGCAAGTACCCTGCAGTCTATTTTCTCAAGATCTACTATTGCAATTCTCAACATTTGCAGGCGAGCCATGTCTCCGGCTACAGTGTTGGCCAGCAGTGTGCTACTTACATCATATCGCCCATTGTCAGGTATAAGATCGTAGTTGTACAATGTCTTTCCTTCACGCTCATAACTCAACGCCACTCCAACGATAAAACGGTCATCGCCCTGGGCCTGCCAACGTAGCATATTGCTGCCATCTTTATCCAATCCGCCACTTAGATTATGGCTCACCAGCAGATGATCGGGAATCGTGAGTAACTCTTCACTTCTCTTATTGGCATCCGCAAATCGCGCGATCGCAGTATTGCCAAAAAGCGCGTTGACGCTTTGAGATCGATCAATAATAAACCCATTCTCACCTACAAACTCAGCAATTTTGTTTTGACCGTCTTTCTCACTAAAGCTGATTCCAACTCTGTCTTCATGACGCCGGTTTGTAAAATAGAGCTTAGAACTGTAAACAGAACCGGAGCTTTCGTGGGCTTGAATATGTAAGAGGTATTCGTAGTCCCCTCCTAACATCAGTCCATCTAGGTTGCCACCACTTTCTATCATTGCCGCTTTGGCTGATGGCAGGCTCAGGTAGCGTTCATCGGGACCATCCTGCACAGCATGCTCTTTTCGACATGCGCCTAGCAAGATTAATAATACTAGAACTAAAGCTTGATATAGTCTCATATGTCTAATTTACATTCCAAATATAGTCTATTTGCTTTCAACGGCGGACTGACGGTGCAAAATAGCCAGGATGGAAGCGGAATGCGGGTGCTATGCAGGGCACTGAGCGCCCAGCGGGCGGGGCTGCATTAGCAAGACCCGCCCGCTGGTGCAGCGAAG
>JAHDEE010000445.1 GCA_020629005.1 Chitinophagales bacterium | reverse complement strand
ATAGATCCGGTGGTTTCGCCAGTTGCTGAATCACCTGGCCAGCTCCAATTGACGGTCGCCAAGTCAAGATCATTTCCTTCAACAGAAATAGCAATTTCCTCTCCCTCACAAAAGTTCAAACTTGAACTCACTATAGCTATGTCGCTTGGACACAGATTTGGATTCGGATTGGCAGAAATCTGTCCCAGATTGTTTTCAGAACAATCGCCTGCAATTTCGTTCAAGGGATCAATCTCCACAATGAAATTCAATGTCTCAGCAGGCAGATTGTCTGTATCGATCACAAAAGTATAAGTTTCAACACTTGCTGGGGCCTCCACTATTTCAGACACCAATAGCTGAGAGAAGGACAGATCTGCCGATTCAGCACTGATCTGCAAGGTGATAGGAGCTGCATTTACCCCGCCACTATTAGCAATATTCACCTGAATAGTACTCTCTATACCTGTCGGGTCAGCATAGAAGGAAATGCTTGCTTCAGAATCAGGAAAGTAGTACTCCGGGCTGTCAAAAGTGTTGAGCCGAATAGCAGGATCACCAGACCAGGTAAATTCTTCGATGCTCTTCCTTACCGCTTTGTATTCACTGTTGGTTTCAGCCTCTTCCAAGCTTATGTGGAGATCATTCGCAGCAGCCAGGATGCATGCGCCCACAGAAGCGCCATAGAGATCTGTTGTAATATTCTTGTGCACAAGCCCAAGGTATTCTCCTAGTTGATAGTGATCGCGGTAATCGACACTACCGAGAAATCCCACGGCACCATTCCCAGCAGCCAGGGTCCAAGCTTCAGCCATCGAGCGCTGATTCCATGCGTGAACATTCCCAACAGCATCCGAAGCGGAAAAGATCATTGGATAATAATCCATATCAAAATTTTCCGGAGCAAAATCCCAAAAAGAACTAAACTGCCAGGTAGACAGATTGGAGCTTCCCCCATTTCCCACATGGTTCATTAATGCTAAACCGGTCTGCAAGTTTCCCTGGAATGCTGCATATTCATCAGCGCCAGGATATGTTGGCAAAACCCCAGTTACATGATGGAAGCTATCTATTATTTCTCCCCGAAAAATGTCATTCTCAATGTAGTTTTCCAGCATGTTTAGAATTGACTTGAATGCTACAGATTCATCAGACAAACCATCTCCGTCTAAATCGTAGTTGTTGGCGCTCGATAAATGCACTGCCTTGCGACTCGCCATCTTTGCCCATACCTGTTCGCAAGGATCTGCATCGTCATAGGATTCGTGCTCAAGCATCTTATCGTAATATATGAGCACCTCTTCTGCACTTCTGGCACTAATTCTACCGACTGCCAACTGAGGCAGATAGCCATCATTGTCTGCGGTGGTCAACAATGCGTCAGAAGCAGGATGGCCAAATGTAGGAACCAAATTCTCCTCGTATCCAGCAGATTGAAACCGGCTGGTATTGTATTCGACTGATTTGCCGATCAATGTCAGGTATTCAGGAGCGATGCTCCAATTCTGGATGGCATCATTGAGAAAATTTCGAATAGCCAATGGGTGGCCTTTAATGCCCCAGGCAAACTGATCGTAGAGTTGCTCGATCTCAATCGTTTGCGCAGCAAAACTGCCTCCGGCTTCAGAAGCACGATACTCCGCATAGGCTTCAACAGGCCTGATACCATCGACTTGTTCATTGAGTGCTTCAGCATACAGCAGTAGATAATTCCCCTCGTATTCTGCCTGACTATAGTCGGTGAATTGCCTCTCTTCAATTTCCTCTATTTCTCTGACATAAGGATTTGATTGTAAATTGGTAGATACAAGCAGCAGTTGCATTTTGTCCCCATTTGCACTATCCGACTGTACCAAGAACTTGTACAACTCATCTTGCACAACCGCAACATATCTTTTGCGATTACTCAGATCGTAAAGTACAGGAGCCTGGCCTCCGGCAAAATTCGAAACCTCGATCAATTTATCAACATCATTATCCAGGCTAAAGAAAAACCCCTGTTCTCCACCGAAGTCGAAAGATCTGGGATAGGTAAGATGCGTATAAGCATAGGAGAAGAAGTCGTTAGGACCTGAAGACAAGTCACCCACAGCCTCATAGGTAAGTTTCGTTTGAGTACTTTCAGTATCCAGCGCTGCTAAAGGTACCGAAAAGGTATATTGACCCGAGGCATAACCCTCGTAGGTAACATCCAAACCCAGCTCCTCTTCTACAAAAACTCTTGTATGGTGATCGGGAAAGCTGGCGAGGTAATTGTTTCTTCCAGCCAACATGGTGGATACTACAATATCTGGACCTCCAGGGCCATCATAAATCGCTGGAGTCTCAAGTATGACCTCACTCTCCGACCAGGGGGTGGCGACTATTGGAGACCAAAAGCCCTCTCCGTCATCAAAAGAACAGTA
>JAHDEE010000151.1:13488-15136 GCA_020629005.1 Chitinophagales bacterium | reverse complement strand
CCACCAAGAAAAACAAGCTCTCTTCCAAAACTTCCATTACTGCCCAACAGCTCCACTACGTAAAGTTGCTCGGGTAAATGAGAGGGCAGGAGAGGAGTGCTAGTTGCCAGGTTTTGCTGATACAGCAACTGACCTTGTAGGTCATAGATTCGAAGCTCCGTGGGTTGCCTGTTGGATGGATCACATTGCAGGAGCAGGTTTTGCGGATTCGGATTTGGGTAAAATAGCCAGTTGCATTCCTTTGTCTGAGTGTAGTTTGCCGTGCCTTCGGCATTATTGAGATAGAGCTTGAGCTTGAACTGGGAATAGAGTAGAATATCTTCCCAGCCATCACCGTTAAGGTCGCCGACCTGATGGGAGACGGTGGTGCTGCTATTGGTGAATTCTTGCTCCTCGTAGTTATTGTTTCCCGTATTGATCAGTAGTTTGTTGCCAGAGAGTATATCCGTATCTCCGTCCTTGTCAAAGTCGAAAGTAATGAGCTTAGGGCCATCGGTGGGGGCATAGACGTCTGCAAAGCTATGTAGCAGGATTAGGTCATTGCCACTGATTTCATAGCATGTCAGCTCGCCGGTTTGAGGCCTGTGGTTGACCAAGTCTTCGATGCCATCATCATTGATGTCGACAAATGAAACGTAGTAAAAGGCTTCATCACTGACTTCGATCCCAGGGGCAAAATTTGCATCCCCATCATTCAAGCTGACCCACAAGGTAAATGGGGTTCCCGCCTGGCTACCAAGAATTGCTATATCTGTATCACCATCCTGGTCCCAGTCGACAGGCCAGGAGCGGAAGTAAGTAAAATTGGGTGCTATCGGATCAAGCAGAAGTAATTCGGCATCCGGGTTTGTAGGATCTATTGACAATAAAATACTAGGTTGACCGGAGTGAAAAAAGAGATCCATTTCGCCGTCCAGATTCATATCACGCAAATGCAGTGAACTATACTGGACTGGATATGGAATGTCATGAACAGCATAGGTAGACAACAAACCATCTTCTTCAGTTTGATAAGCCTGGATGCTAGCAGATTGGTTTTGATATCTGTCCAGCCAGAATAGGTGCTCGCCAGGCAGATCCGCCTCGGTAGCAATTAATTGGGAGAATCCACTTTCGTAATGTAATACTTCGTTTTGTTTTAGATTACCATCCTGATTCTCGAATAGGGTAGGGCCTACATTATTGAACAAGGCGATCAAATCCTGATCTCCATCATTGTCGTAATCCAGTAATTCCATGCTGGATAGGTAAGGGCCCAGATTGTCATATATGTATTGCAGGCTCGCATCATTGTGCGCATCCAGCAGAGCTGTGATACCATAGGAGGGGCTGGCATACAGCAGCTGGAAACGCTCCTGCTCATTGTACCGGATTGGCCGAAGGTTGTTTAAGTCGGGAAGGTCGACATCATATGATTCTTGTAAAATCAAATGGCCATCTTGATCATTGAGGTAATAATGCAAGGTATTGCTGCCAACAAGAATCAAATCTGCAAGACCGTCACCGCTGAAGTCCTTGAAGTGGAGCTGCGCTATCAGCTGCTCGGATAACTCGATTGTCAGTGCCTCTTGAAACTGCGCATTGCCCTCATTGAGGTGGACGCTGAGCAAGGCAGTTGTCGAGCTATTGTTGATCTCAAGACCAAGCA
>JAHDEE010000151.1:0-13388 GCA_020629005.1 Chitinophagales bacterium | reverse complement strand
GTGTAACTGTTGTCCCAGCTTTGTTGCTCACTGAAGCCACCACTTCCATCATTTCTCAGCCAGCCGCAAGAGCGGATGAGATCGGTGTCACCATCGCCATCAAGATCGGCAAAATTGCGAAATCCAGGATTGCCATTGCAAGCTGCTTCATAAATGATTTGCGGAGGGGCAAATTGTGCCTGGCTATAGACAGTGCAGAATAGAAAGAATAGCTGTAGACAGATTTTCCGCATGCCTTCAAGTTAAGCTTGAATCGGCAATATTTCAATACCTGTAAAACTAAGGGAGTCAAATCTTGCAGTGTTGAGGTTGCTAACGTATTAATGTGACATTTCCTTGAAACTTCACGGGTTTATTATTCCACATATCTTGATATACACCGGCCACAACGTATACACCTGATGGTAGCACTTCATTTTTGTACCTGCCATTCCAACTTCCATCGATAGCAGCTGATTCAAATAGTAACTTGCCCCAGCGATCAAAAATCTGCCATTGAAGGTCCGTTACGCCCAGGGTAAAGGGGCGATACAAATCATTGACTCCATCGCCATTGGGTGAGAAGGCGTTTGGAAGCGAGAAGGGTCTTTTGGGTTTGATGCAAAGCTGCTCGCTATGTTTGTCCCAGCAGCCTCCTTCGTTTTCGATGATGAGCGTCACCTCAAAATCACCAGCGTTTTGATACACGTGATTGGGGTACAGGCCTTCTATGTATGGCTCCGTGGTCCCATCGCCGAAGTCCCAGGTTCCTGTTCTCGCTCCGATGCTACGGTCGACGAAGTCGAATGCAAGCCGGCTGTAGCAGTCAGACTCCTTGAGATCAAAGTCAAAAGAGGCACTGACCAAATCGTATGCCGGGATATCAATTTCATCTTGCACGGAACAGTTGCTTAGAATGTCGGTAATGGAAACTTTGTATTGGCCTTCTTGCGCTTCGATGACAGTTATGTTATCGACAATGCCTGGACTTTCCCAGTCGATACTGTAATCCTTAGATGGATCGATGATTAGTTGCGCGCTTCCTATTTCGCCAGAACAAACCAGCTCACTGTATGCTACCTCATAGGAGATTTGGGGATGTACGAAAAGGGTTATGCTTGCCGGATCTGAAAGAGAGCAACCGTCACTGAGCGAAGCTGTGTAGCTACTTGTTTCTTCAGGGCTAAGGTAATGAACAAATCCACTGCCGAGATCAGGCTGCCATTGGATATTGTAATTGCTGCCGCTGCCGCCGCTGACAATCGCTGTCAATGTAGTGCCATGACCAAAGCAAATGGAATCGGATTCCAGCTGTAAATCTACTGTGATCGGCGCACCGACTTTAACGATAAAGTCGTCACTACTCGCGCATTCCCCTTCGCCCACATCATAACGTATCACATGAAAACCTTCGCCGGCCAGTTCGGGATTGAAGTGGTTTTGCGATACTCCTGGCCCGCTAAAACTGCCGCCCACTGGGCTGGCACTAAGCAAGATACTCGTATCGGCGAAACAATAAAAAGGGGCCAACGTTTCAAGCTCAGCTTCTTCAACGGGTTCTACGATGACGTATAGCTGGTCTGAGCAGCCATCAAAGTGGTGATAGTTGACACTGTAGGTGCCTTGTCCGATGGAGGGGTCGAAGGTGCCAGTGAATACGTTGAGAATTCCGTCGCCTTCAAATTGACCGTTCAAGCTTTCATCAAATTCGCTTGAAGCAGGGATCTCAGGAATTTCAATGGGAATGTCAAAAGGAGATTGTGCTGAACAAACCCTGATAGTGTCAACCGAAATCGGATCATAAACAAATACTTTTACACTGTCGGTGCAATCGTTTTTGTGGTAATAGATGGTGTGTACGCCGGGGCCCGCCAAGGCTGGATCATAAGGGGAGTTGTGATTGCCTCCATCTACTATTCCCGGGCCTGTCCAGGTTCCTCCGCCATGACTTTTACCTACGTTATCATTGTTGAGCGTGAAAGGACTATCATTGATACAGAATTGAAGGGTGTCTTTGGTAATGTCGGTTTTTTTTATTCTGGCTTTGAGTGTATCATAGCAACTGCCATAAGTGTAGATAAGATTTTCGCCAAAATTTGCCCCTCCATGGTATCCCGTATCAAAGAGCAGATTATCCCAATCCATGGCAGAATCGGCTGCAGTGCTGGTCCAAACACCTCCGGCAGGACTTACCTCTGGAAGGGGCAACAACCCTTGTTCCGGACAGGGTAGCCACCAGACCGGTACAGACATTTCAAGGACTTCTACTTCTATTGTATCTGCACAGCCACCACCAAGGGTGTATGTGATCATATGTACACCTGGACCTGCCTCTGCTGCATTAAATTGTCCTTGCCAGCTATTTTCCAGTCCTGGGCTAGGGCCGAAAGTACCGCCCCAATAGGGGGTTCGTTGCAGGTTGAAAGGGGCGTCTGATTGGCAGAAAGGAGCAGTAGCTTCCAAAGACACTTCCTGTACAAAGACTTCTTTTACATCTACGCAGCCGTTCTCCGCGGTGTAGTAGATCTCATGTGTTCCTATCTCTGCTGGATCGAAAAGGCCATCCTCGGAGATAAATTCGCTTCCAGACCAAACTCCCCCTACTGGGCTTCCGTTGAATTGAAAGAGATCGGAACCCGGGCAGAGTGCTTTATTGTGTCCAGCAAATCCCGGCAGCACTGTTACCTGAAGAGAATCCACACAGCCACTCCACTTGTAATAGACCCACTTTTGTTGATTGCTAAATTCGGAGCTGGGATTGAGTACTCCCGCCGCATTCATCATTGGCCCACTCCAGGTACCACCGATGGGATCGCCGTACAAAGTGATATTGGCTGCTTCCTGGCAAACGACCACATCCTCCCCTGCGTCAATTTCCTGTAGGTACTCCACTTCGAAAACTGCTGAGACTGAGCTGCCGGAAGCGGCCTCAAATACAGTTACGGTGTAGCTGCTTTCTGCGGGACAGATGGCATGCGGCCCAGCACCATCTGCAATACCATCTGACCAAGTGTAAACGTATTGGTTGCTATCGCCTCCGGTGGCCTGAGCCTGAATGTTTCCGCAACTTCCTTCACAAATCATTTCTGGATCCATCCATACTTCTACTTCTAGTGGACATCCTACCACATTAAATTCAACCTGGCTTAATGAACTCTGCTCTTCTCCGCATACATCAACATATACATAGTCGAAGCTTAGTAGATGTGGTCCCCCTTGATCCAGAGGATCTGCCAAGTCTACTTGTATGGTTTCGGTCAGTCCTGCATCACATTCCAAAGCCGTAGCAGAGATTACTTGAATCGGAAAACCATACAAAGTCAGATCAAAAGCCTCAGCTGCTACCGATTCGCAAAGTATGGGCGAGTCCGAGTTGATGGTGAAGGATGTGCTGTAGCATTCTTGCTCCGGTATATTTAGCACATCGAGGTCTGGTAGTTCTTCAATTTCTGTATCCCAGGAGGCTTCCCAACCCGAGCAGGCTATACTACCATCAGAGCTAAAATGCATAGTGAGGCAGCCACTGGTCGCAGGTATACTAAACGGTGTCGGAACAGTGCCTGAGTGTGCCGTAATAAGTGGAGCCGAAGTATCTGGTCCGTCATAGAAAGACAATACATCATCCGAGGCCTCGGTGCAAAAGTGTTGGAAGGTAATCGTAATCACATCTGCTCCCGGGGGGCAAATGCTGAAAGTGTAATCTTCATTGTGCTCATAGAAGACCACTGTTTCCTCCGCATTGCCTAAATCACTGTCGGATAGAAAGCCCTTGCAGTCTTCAACAAGATTGTCTTCAAAAGTATATTCTTGCTGTCCTCTGACGTATTCTGTGTTCACTATTATCAGACTCAGAACAACAGCAATGCGGATGGGAAAGTGAGTGATAGTGTGTTTCATTATTTGTGTACTGTGATTGGTGGTGAAGTAATCTGATTGCTCCAGTTGCCGGCTCGGTCCCGTAGTCGGATTTCATAGCTTACCGATTCCTGATCCGCATTGCCCAGCAGGAAGGTGTTCTTCAATTCAATCTGAAGCAGGCCGGTCAGGTTGATTTGCGTTCCCTCAGGAGCCAGAGGGATCAGGTGATAATAATCTGGTTCTGTTAGTCTTTGATCCAAAACTTCCAGGTCATAGATATTTGGATCGTAGCTGCCGATGTCTCCTTCGGCATCGCGGAACTCGATACTAAGCTGAACTTTTTGTTCGAACTCCTTCAGTGTACTTGGCTGAATGTCGGTTAAACGAATGAAAGGGGTGCTGCTGTAGTTGTTGGCAGACTTTTCACAAGCCGATAATAGAAGGAGACAGATTGCTCCTGCCAGGAAGGAGAGCTTGCAATACTTGTTGTTGCTTCTGTTTTTCATTATCCGTCGATTATGTTTTTTGCACCTGCATTGATCCAGGCTTTGATATCCTCTATGTACCTGCCTTTTTGTTCAGGCCAGTCAGAACCGGGATCAATGCTCAGCGGCATGATACCCGAGCTGTTTTCAAGATCCTGTTCAAGACGGAACAGCAGCATTGAGTTTGAGGCATCACCTGGCTTTACGCGAATGTTCATTTCTTCACCCGGTCTGCCCTTAATCGCTACATGTCCCACAGTGGTGTTATAGGTGCTTTGCGGGGTCCGGAAATCCGGTTCAAAACTTCCGTCGTGACAACCGGAATTAGCACAGGTTGGCAGAAAGATGTCTCGATGTAAGCGAATCAGATCACCGGTTTCCAGGGCGATGCTGTCCTGTCCTTCCGAAGGGTAGACCAAACTATCATATGGATTGGAAGGATCCTCCTTGCTGCATTGCAGCAATAGTAGTGGTAGGAGTAGGCATAGCAAGCACTGTCTAATCATGTCGAGAAGATTAAGTGAGTTCAAGAAAATTTTGTTGTTGAGCTTACATCAAATCAAAGAAGGATTGATTGTTGAATAGCAAGCCTGCATTGATCACATCCTGTTTGATGCCCATTGCTTCCGCAATTGTCAAAGTGCATTGGGCCGTATTGCCAACCGGATTTCCTTCGCTGCCAATCACTCTTCCAGCTTCGATTTGTGGACCTACCATCAGACACCAGTTTCTTAGCGCGTTCTGATCTGAGTGATCGTATGCGTACCAGTCATTCAGGTCTTGTAATATGTTTGGTTCCAGGTTACGCCCATGTTCTGGAGCAATGATCAGCATAGTGTTTCCTGTCATTTCTGGAATCGATTGGATGAAGTTCCACAGATGACCAACGGCATGGTCTGCACTGTGAAGCGCTTTGAGGTAGTCGGTAAAGTTTGAATGGCATGCGTCTGCTCCGAACATATTTACAGCCAGCATTTTGGGTTTGAACCATTCCAGAATTTCACAGGCATAGCCTATGGTGATTGCATCACCAGAGTTCACGACAGGCGGCATTCTCAGAGGGCTGCCGATTCCATTTTTTCTGGAGAATATGTCGTCCATGAAGTCTTTGATATTCCTGCGCTCTTCTTCTGTGTTCTTGATGCCAGGTATTGCATTACCAGTTGTTAGAAAGCTTTTGTTGAGGAAGTCGCGCATTTCGATAATCGCGGCTCGCTCGTCCTGGTGATAATCTTTCGCATGAGCCAGGAACTGCTCTCCTGTACTACTAAATGTTAAGCCTGGAGCCAGAAAATTGGCACCGTGCTGTGCACCATACTCCTGGTTGGCACTGTAGTTTAGCAAATTTGTGGAGTTCCCAATGCCATTGCCCACGAACCAGGTATCCGTCGCTTTCAATCCTTTGTGTCTGCGCAGGTATTCAAAGATGGTCGGATTAAATGGCCGGTCTCTCAAACCTTGCGTAACTTTATAGTTACCACTAAGCAGGCTGCTTTGGCCAGAGAAGTGTGCAGTCGTGTTGACCCTGGCTTCTTGAAACAAGGTGCCTTGCTGCTGTAGGGTCTCGCCTAATATTCTCGGAATCGCTTGTCCACCTTCGGTTTCTCCCTCTGCAGTTACACCATAGGCGATTTTTCGTTCCGGAGCAGCGCCCTCAAGCATATTGGAAAGAATATTCCCTTCTATGTTCAGATCATCGTCTGCATAAATATTCTGACTATCCGCGAGGTAGCGCTTGCCCACAGATTCCTGATGCCTCACTCCACCGGCAAACAATACAAACACCACATGCTCTGCGAATGCGGGTGTGGTTTGTGCGGAAACTATACCTGAAGGTAAGATGTAGGGAAAGGCAAGCGTGCCAGCAGTGCTGATCATTGCATTCCGAATAAACTGTCGTCTTTTCATCTTGGTGTTTTTGTGATTAGCTGTTCTATGGAGAGCGAACGTTCAAGATTTAGTAGTACAGGTACTCATTAGAGATTGCAAAAGAGTAGTAGACCATCTCCGCGCTCAAGTCCTCTTGGCTCTCAATGTGATTGACAAAATATTCCATTTCCAAGGCACTGGGTTCGCGGGTATAGAAGCGATTATAGCAGAGCTGAACAAAGCCTGAAACATCAGCTCGCATTTCTTCATCACTCGGAATTTCTATCTCAGGTGAGTTCATGAAATTGGCGACGATCTGATCGTGCCCAAACCCTCGGTCTCCTATCGACAAGATGATGTCGCTTGCTTTCGTGAGATTGCTGACCGACATAGGCTTTTGATAAAGATTGGTGTACAAAATGGCCAGGTATTGCTCATCAGTTTTCAGCTTTGATTTGTTGGCACTTGGCGACTGCACAGTTTGATCGGAGATTGCGTATACCTGCTCATTGCGTTCGCAAGAGGTGATAACTTGCATTAGCAGTAGTAAAAGGCCGATGAGCAGAGCACAGTGTGGAATTGATTTTTTAGAAGCCTGCATATTCGTCACTTTTGATGATGTGTTCTTCAATTTCTTTAATGTCGCCTGAGAGATAGAGAGGCTCTAAAAGAAGGTTGATTTCCTCACTGGTTGGGTCTCTCTGCAAGAGCCTGCGGTAGCACCAAACCACCCAGCCCTGATAGCATTCCAGACTATTGATCAATATATTTAAGTATCCTTCTTTGCCGTATGAATTCTCGCCAAGCAGATCTCCATATTGTCCTTCTTCTACCATTTCGTAGCCATTGTCAAACTCACTTTGGCTGGGAAATCGATAAAAACAATTGTCGAAACTGGCATTGACAAAGTTGAAAGAGCCCATGTTGATTTCGTCGTAAATTTGATTGTCCAGCATGATCTTCGTCAATGCAGGAAGACTAAGGCTATCTCCAAAGATTCCATATTCTGCACTCACCAGATCAAGCAGCCGTTGCAGGCTGGCTACGGTGGCGTAATAGTTTTCGTAGTCGATAGAGTCTGCCGCCAATATAACTGCAATAGAGGCTTGTATGGGACCTATAAATTGCCCGATCTCGCTCCTGGAAGCCCCTTCGATAAAGCGGGCTTTCACCGACTCATAAAACCAATTGCTGTATGCTCGCTTATAGGAGCTGTCTTCAGCAATGAAGGCCGTATCGGTTTGCAATTTTCTAATTAGCGTCAGCCGACTCTCTTCACTTGCATTTGTGGTTTTGAGTAACTGCGTTTCTTCTTCTAATTCAAGATCCAAGGGCTCTCTTCCTAGCAGATCAATGAACGTACGGTTGATATAGTTTTCCAGAAGTAGATTCGGAATCTGAAGGTAGTAGGGTGGACGGTTGTCTTCGATGACCTTGGTTTCCTTTTGACAAGCAGACACAAGAATAACCACGAGCGCCGCCAAAAGCATAGCTGAATAATGCCGCATAAGATTTTTTATAAGTTGTCCGGATGCAGGAGGTAAAGTGTTTGGATCAGCAATGGCTGCACAATACCTCCTTAACATCACGAACTAAGTGCGAAATAGAAGTGTACGGGGATCTATCTTCGTATAAAGCGCCTACAGATTAAACGCTCTTCGTTGGTCAAGCTGATAAAGTAAATTCCTGATTTCCAGGCTGTCGTTTCGATCTTCTGTTGGCCAGTAATAGTGCTTTGGTAGATCAGTTTGCCGTGTATATCCCTAACCTCCAGGCTTGCGGGGCCGGCTCCACTCGCTTCTATTAATAGATGATCGTCGAATGGGTTTGGGAAAATCTGAGCCGCACTTGCGTGCAAGCTTGAATTTGATACAGGAGGATCAACTTTAAGTGTTAGCTTCGTAGCAGTAGTGTCAGTCGTTAAATTGTGTCTAACGAATATGCTGTAAAGACCGGCGCTCAAATCTTCTATCAATACGGTTTCCACTGCCACAGCATCCAATGGATTACAGGCAATCGACTCATTTTCAAAAGTGAAGAATACATCAATGCTGTCTCCAACCTGGTTGATGTCGACAGTATTGAAGGCGATCCACTCTGAAGCAAGACTAAATTCAGAGTTAAGAAAAGTGCTTGCTCCTTCTATGATTTGCTCTTCATCCAGAAAAGCAGTGTTCAGTCCTACCAGGGCGGTTAGATCACCAAAGTCGAAATCATCGCAGACCGTGTTGAAGGTAGTATTGGTCCTTACTGGTACATTATTGTCGAAGTAGATATCAGCAAAGTTTTCAATAGTCGCTCCGTTTTCATTGTCAGGTAGCTGTTCGATCAAAAATTCAACATATCCCTGACTGCCCTGTTCATCCGTAGTGGAATCAGGAAGCAGGATGTTTTCGAAAGTCCAGCTGGCTACATTGTCGATTAGCTCAAAGTGATATGGATGGCTGCCTGATATGGTTCGAATAGAACTCAAGTCCAAGATCTGCATATCAATTGTATCCACCAACTTTACCCAGAATGCGGTATCATTTCCTGTGTTCTGGAAGCGAATTCTGTATTCAAGTTCTTGACTTGGTAAGACAAACTTTTCCGCGGCAACACCTCGCGGCATCACACCTTTGTCATTTGGATCAAAGGAACCAATGATCTCTTCACAGAAGATATCCCGAAATCCAGACAAGTCGCTGTACTGGCTGCTACCGGCAAAGCCAAGAGAAAATGGCTCAGTTCCACAGGATTCTACTGCCCTTTGCACGTAGTCGTTAAAGGGATTCCCCTCATTGCAAAACACTTTGATTCGATGTGTATTGCCATTCGCCGTTGTCTCGTAGGCAGTTGATTCTCCGGACTGTAATTGATACGTGGCAATATTGGCAAGCAGATCATCTTCATAGCAGCGATATACATTTGGGCTATCCATAGATTCACCAACATTAGTGATCGTGAAGGAGACCTCATCTCCTGTACATTCAGCCTCTACCTCAATGTCTGATCCGTCCCACACTGCCGGAAATCCTCCGCAGTCGTTCACAGGCCCAATGTTGGCAAAGCAGCAAAATGTTGCACCCACGGGAACCGCACAGGAGATAGTGATTGACATGACAATTTCCTCGCAAGAGCCTACAGCTACATCACCCAGAAAAATACGGATTTCCCCTTCTGATAGTTCTTCATGATCCTGCTCAATGAAATAGTTGTCGATAGCTGAAAAATTCAAGTCGATATAAGCGTTTTCGGCCAAGCTTGTGCCGAGATTACAATAACTGATGTGGAATGGGATTTCAGTGCAATTTCGCGGTACGGGAGTCCAGACTTCTACATTCATTTGGGCGCAGCTTTCCGTTGCAACCAGTCCCAGATTAAGATTGTTAAATGATTGATCAAAAGAGTCTCCCACAATGTTTAAGGGAAGCTGAGCGGCACAGCTGTAGTCCCAGAGCTCGTTTGGGAGCTGTGGGTAAAGATTGTATTCACCCAGGCCTTGCAGCATCTCATAGTAGCCGTCTGGTCCCGACACTACATAGTAGTTTTGGTCGCCGTTATAGACCTTTATACCCGAAAGGCTTGTTTCCCAATCATCAAATATGCAGTTCTCATTATCATCTCTATAAGCGTAACCTGAAAGTTTCACCCCTTCCACACAGCTGAAGTCGATGAGTTCGTACACACCAAATCCCATCTGCGAAAACTGCTCAGCTGCGGGAATAGGGGCTTTTAGGCTATTTGGGCAAAGCATTAGCAAGGTCAGATTGGTTCCTGTAAAATCAGGAATTACTCCTGTCAATTGATTTCCTCGCAAGATTAGCCACTCGATGATGTTATTGAATGCTGGAATGGGGCCAGTTAGGTGGTTAAAACCTAAGTCTACCAGACGTAGCTCTGGTTGATCCAATGAAGGAATCGTGCCCACCAAATTGCACTCGGCGAGACTAAGACTTTGGAGATTTGGGAACAAGGACAAGTCCGGAACTTGCCCACCTATCGGATTGCCGGACAGGTTTAAATCATAGATCAGCGGACAGTTTAGGTGGATTTCTGGTAGGGGCCCTTCCAACTGGTTATAGCCAAGGTCTAAGATCACCAGCTTAGGAAAGAAGGTATTCGGTATGTTCCCCATCAGTTGATTGTTTCCAAGAAAGAGTCTTTGCAATTCAGGTAGGTCAAAATCCGGAATCGGGCCAATCAATTCGTTTTGTCGCAGATCCAGAACATGGAGGTTAGTGCCTGAGTAGTTGGGTACCAGACCCGTCAATTGATTGCCTGAGAGATTAAGCTGTGTCAGCAAAGGACAAGCCTCGAAGAGCGGCACTTCCCCAGTCAATGAATTGTCGGAAAGGTCCAGCCATTGCAGGTTTGGCAAGTTACTATAGTTTGGAATCTCGCCACTTATGCCCGTATTCTTAAGTCTCAGCTCCCTCAGATTGGGCATGGCGGTAAAGTCTATCAGACTCCCACCAAGATTTTGGTTATTGCTCAGTATGAGATCCAACAGATTGGGTAGGTTTTGAAAGTCCGGTACAGAAGCTAGCAAATCAGCATTTTGCAGGTTTAATATCTTAAGGGATGGCAGTCCACTAAAATTTGGCAAATCACCATAAATGCCTTCATTGTTGTCTAGCCTAAGTTCCTCCAGGGCTGGCAATTGCAGGTCAGGAATTACGCCTACAAGCCCCTGATCAATCAACCAGATGCCAGACACCTGACATTCATCCTCTGTAACTTCTACCCCGAACCATTCAATCACCGGACCTACGAGCCAGCTATCCCCATTTGTCCAACTTGCGCCTTCCAGGCTTTGGAAAAGACCTACCAGTTGCAACGAATCGCTCTCGCTAACTCCAAAACATTGCCCTTTAATGTGCATTTGCCACGTTAGTGAGGGAACTAACAGCATGCTCAAGAGGATCAGTAATTGCTTCATCGGATGTTTCATGGTGCAGGTCGCTTTGTTGCTTCAAATGTCGGGCAAGTCATGTAAGTCCTCAAAAATCCTAAAGGCAAATAGTTTGGTTCTGATTTCGCTATCGGTCGGTGTTTTAAGGTCATGTTTCTCGGTTAAGTGTTTGTTTATCAGTATTTTGTGTTTAGGTTCTGATTATCAATAAGTTTGGTCACTCTTGTTAGAATTATCTTGCTATAATTTGACATTTTGTGTAAGATTTAGCGCCTACCTTGCAATTGGCGCTGCAAAGAAGCTGGCGGAAGGTTAATTGCAAGCCATAATTCCGCTGCTGCTTTGCTGTTTACAGCGAAAATTTCGTCCACAGATGTTGCTGAAAAAACTGTTTAGCCATTTACGAATTCTCGAAGCAGAAGAGGAACGACTGTTTCTGCGCTGGTTACAATCTCCGTATCACAACCGCAATCAGAAGCTGATACAGATGTTCAGATACTTGAAGAAGAGTTCTCCGAAATATGAGGGCAGAAGGCTGGACTCGGAATTGATTCACAAAGCGCTTCACCCAAACAAGATCTACAAGGAGACCAGGATCAAACTGCTCGGCGTGGAATTGCTTAATCAACTTTATCAATTCTGGATCGATCGACAGCAGCAGACGGATGCCACAGTACAGCAGCTGCTGCTATGGGAAAAGTTGCACAAAGCCGGACTAAAATCTGAAGCAAGAAGATTTAAGAATCGTTGCAAAAACACATTGTTTGACATCAAGCCACAGTTGCAGAGACAAGATCTTTCTCGACTCAAATATACACTGCTTGAACACCAGCAAATTCTGGATGCCGGAAAGAGAGATCAAGAGCCAAAATTGCAGGAGATCAACGACGCTTTGGATCAGCATTATTACTACCAAAAACTCAAGAACTACTGCAAATCTCTGATTCAAAGAAAATTTACTGTTCAAGACTATCATTTCCCCTTGATCGACCACATACTGGATCAGGTAGCTAATAATAAAATTGAGGTGTCTCGCGGTTTGAAGTTTTTCAGCTTTGCTGCACTAGCATTAAAACAAGAGCACGATCCCACTTACTTCGAAATGAAGCAAATTCTATTTGAAGAAACAGGCGAATTAGATTCTAAGGAGATACCGTTCATGCTGCTCGTCGCCCGAAATTATTGTATCCAAAGGGTCAACCAAAGAGCTGGCATCTTTATGCCAGAACTCTTCGCTATTTATCAGCTTGAAATCGATCTGGGTCTAATCGCGGTGGATGGACAAATTCCAGCTGCCACCTATAAGAATATTGCGCAACTGTCATTGCTGCTCAAGAAATATGATTGGTTAGAGTCATTCCTCAATCAATATCGCGATGCCGTCGACGAAAGAAGCTACTTTTTCAACCTGGCCATTCTTCGTTTTACCCAGTCAAGGTTTGAGGAGGTGATCACACTTTTTGAGCAAGCGGACTATCAGGAAATATTGATGAGTCTTTCGGCTAAGACCTGGCAACTCAAAACCTATTTCGAGTTGTGGCTCAAGTATCCGGAGCAATTCTCTTATGATGAAAAACTGGAGGCCCACATAACTGCCTTCACCACTTACTTGAATCGCCGTAAATCAAGTCTTCCAAAGCACTATCACTATCACCTCAACTTTGGCAAATTTGTACGGGAGCTATTGCGCAAGAGCCGCCCCTATGCACGTGATCAGAAGGAACTGCAGGACTTATTGGATCGGGTTCACAAAAGTGAACAGCTTGCAGATCGCGGTTGGTTGCTGGAAAAACTAGAGGCAATAATGGCTAGCTGATTACTGCCAAAACCCAAAACCCAAAACCCAAAACCTCAAAACAGAGACTTACGACTAACCAAGCAGTCGGCGCGACGGGGACGTCACGCCGGGCAGTCGGGGGCGATTCCCAAATCCCACGAGCAAGAGCAGTGCAAAATAGCCTCGGCTGAAGCGGTATGAGCCTGCCAGCTGCCGTGGTGACTGCAAGCTAGTGGGGGCTGCGACCATAGGAGCAGACCACAATAGCGCATGCAGGAACAGGCAGATGGCTGGTGAATAATAGCGGAAGACGAGACGGGTGGTTCCACGACCGGGTTCGCTTCGCTCCTGATTTGTTTAAGACTTTGCTTGGCTCGGATTACTTCATGCTTCGCAGCACTTTATGTTTCAACTTGAAACACGTTTACTTATCATAGTAAAAGATTTTTGCTCTTTGCTCTTTGCTCTTTGCTTTCATCTCAAAACCCAAATCAGGCACCCAATTTGCAGCAAAAGCCAAAAACCC
>JAHDEE010000150.1 GCA_020629005.1 Chitinophagales bacterium | reverse complement strand
ATGACAGAAATAGAAGCCCTTAAAGGTGGTGCGAATTTCGTTTGCGTAGCACTAGTAACTTTTGATCATCTCAGAGAGAATAGGTTCTAATCGACCGTCCTCCCACTTTTGTTCGAGATGCTCTATCGCCATGATCCTGTCAAAAAAGGCATCCTGTCTCTTGCTCTCTGCCAGCGCCTCCGAATAACGTATATCAGCATTGAAAGTAACCATAGAATAGACAGGCATAAATCGATCAGGGTATTGCTTTAGCAGGTACTTCTCGATCTTCTTGCGAAGGATAAAGATTGGCTCCGCTACCCAATCTCTCATTTCTATGAAATTCTTCAAAGCCAAATCCGAAATTGCATCTGCATCAGGCTTTCTTAAATCCTGAAACTCTTCCAGTAGTTTGCTCCAGTCAACCGGTCCTTCCTGCGTATGCTGATCCAGTAATTCACCTAACACTGCGCAGTCCTCGAAGCCACTATTCATTCCCTGTCCATAAAAAGGAACGATAGCATGAGAGGCATCGCCGATCAAAGTAGCATTCTTGTAAACCCAGGGAAAGCACTTAATGGTCACCAGCGATGAGGTAGGATTCTCGAAGAAGTCAGCAAGCAGGTCCGGCATTAAAGGAACCGCTGTGGCAAACTCGCGCTCAAAAAATGTCCTGACCTGATCCTCGGTTTTTAAATTCGCAAAGGACTTTTCACCCTCAAAGGACATAAACAGCGTGCATGTAAAACTACCATCAAGATTTGGCAGGGCAATCAACATGAAATCCTCTCTGGGCCAAATGTGCAAGGCATTTTTTTCAATCAACCAGCCTCCATCTTTATCCGGCGGAATGCTCAGCTCCTTGTAGCCGTGTGCCAGATAGAATTGCTGATAATCGAATAGTGGAGTCTTTTGCATTTCATAACGAAGGCGAGAAAATGCACCATCCGCCCCAAAGGCCAGATTTGGTTTCAAGACATACGATTCTCCTGTCTTCTGATCACTAAAGTGATACTCATTCTTGCGAAGATTGACTCGCTCACACTTTTGCTCATAATGGAATTGCACATCAGGGTTTTCCTCTGTGGCACTGTCCAGAAGCATATTGAGGGCTGATCGGGACACGCTGTAGATGGCCTGCTTGTCTACACCATAAGGCTGGAAGACCTTCGAACCATCAAGATTGTGAATCTGCCGGCCATACATCGGAATCGCAATTTTACGAATATCCTCTTCCAGGCCTACCTGCGTTAGCGCATTCCAACCCCGATGACTCATAGCCAAATTGATCGAGCGCCCCCCTTCAGTATTACCCTTGCGCATATCCGCCCGGCGCTCATAGACATCCACCTTGTAGCCCCGCTTGCCCATGTAGATCGCTAACAATGAGCCAACGAGACCGCCGCCAAGTATGGTGATATGCTGGTCTGAATTCGCCGATTTGTTATAAGAGGACTCCTGCTTTTTCAAATTGCTTGCTTTGTTTCTTGTCAAATCTGTAAATGTCCTTGCGACGCTGCAATTTACCCGTTTCATCTACAAAAGCGGTAAAGTAAGTCAGGTATACCGGCACTGGTGAACTAAGATTGACATGTTGCTCTTTTCCCTTGTTCATGGCACTCTTTACTCCTCCTTCGCTCCATCCCTTATCGGCCAACAATGCATAAGAAAGACCGACCGGATCTTCAACCCGAATACAACCTGCACTTTCCGTTCTGGTATTGCTCTTGAAGTCGCCCTTATTATAAGTGTCATGCATATAGCAGCTGTGGTTATTGGGAAAGATGAACTTAACACGACCAAGGGCATTCTGATTGGCAGTAGGCTTTTGCTTGAAACGATAGCTGCTCCAGTCAGTAACGCCTTTCCAGTCGACAGCCAGCGGATCCAGTTTTCGCCCGTTTTTATACACTTCGACATCCGAAACCAAAATTACGCGAGGATTGATCTTCGCATACTTTATGATTTCATCGCGGGCAATCGAGGGAGGAACATGCCATACCGGACTAAAGACAATGTACTTCATGTCCTTAAACATCACTGGAGTCGGCGATTTGGGATTGCCAACAACCACATTCATTTCTTCCTTCACTTCTTCGCCTTCATAATACCGCAGATATTGGTCCGGAATATTCACATGTACATAACGCTCTCCTCGTTCCTCAGGCATCCACCTAAAACGGTTCATATTGAGCAAAACCAGTCGAATATCTTCATCGATAGATTCACTAAGTCTGCTCTTGGTTTTCTCATCAATTCTACCGCTTACAGCTAGCTTGTTACGCTTCTGAAAACTCTTGATGGCCTCGATCATTTTGTCGTCCACCTTGTCCTGTCCTTCCAGGCTGCTATCTAGATCACCTTCCAGACTCAAGCGCTTCGCCAGACCCTTGACGTGAGCACCCGATTTACCCTTTGCGTAGCTTCCCTTCTCCAGTTTTGGCCACCCTCCATTCTCTTTGATCGCCTTGTACTCGGCATACTTTTTCATCATCGCAGCATAGCCGGGATCCGGAGGCATCGAATTCTTCACCACAGCCTCTATATTGTTCAGCTCCATAGCCTGATTGAGAGACAAAGCCAGATCATTCTCCCGCTCAAAGACTTCCCAGCGTTTAGGCGAAATCTTACCATGCATTACGTCACTCAGAAAGGAGAAAAATTGACCGCTGAGCAAAAGATCGAAGGTTTTTAGGGAGTCCACCGGCAAGGTATCGACCTTTTCAGCTGCAAATACAGTTTTGAGATATCCATTGAGCTCTTTCAATCGCTCTAACTGATAATCCTTTGTTTCCAGACCATGCAGCGGAGCCTCTTCCATTTCGATCAGAACGTCTTCCGCCAAGGGGTTTCGTTTCTCGGTTTCAATATCAAACCACTTGCAGGCGCCTCCTTCATAAAATCGCTGAAGCAAAGTGTCGATATCTTTGGCCTTGCGATTGACAATTTGCAATGGCTCGGAGCCTGCTGCCGCACCAGCCAAAATCTCCTTAGACAAGTAGGCCATCGCCACAGAGTCGATTCCTTCTTCCTTTGGCTCACCCATTAGCGCATCCAGGGAAAAATTCTTACAGCCAAACAGCATTAGGCTCAGAATGCCGATAAAAACAGCGCTTAATAGCTTTTTCATTTCAATCATTAAGTCTGGTAAAATCTAATTGCTGGGACGGGACAGCAGCGATTCACGCCACTCATTAAGTGCCGGAAAGTTAGTACAAGACTGGCAATAAAAAAAGCCCGCAAACAATACGTATGCGGGCCTATCATTTTTAATCATATGTGCTAGACATCTTCCGCTACCACTTCCTGTACTTCGGGTACCATTCGCTTTAGCAAGTTCTCGATTCCAGACTTAAGCGTTACTGTAGAAGAAGGACATCCTGCACAAGATCCCTGCATGCCAAGTGTCACTACACCTGCATTGAAGGACTTAAAGGCAATATGCCCTCCATCCATCTCCACCGCAGGTTGTACGTATTTGTTCAAAAGCTCTACAATTTTTGCTTCGATAGCTCCCTGATCAGAAGGATCAGCGTTCATGATCGTCTCCTTGTGCTCTTTGATCACCTCCGCATTCAACACAGGTTTCTCATCCTGAACATATGCCTTAATAAACTCCCGCACACCCGCGATCACATCAATCCACTCGATGTCTGGCTTCTTGGTCACGGTCACAAAGTTGTTGGCGATAAACACACCATTCACAAAATCGTATTCCTTAAACAAGGCTACAGCCAAAGGAGAAAACTTCTCTGCCTCCTCACGTGTAGGCATGTCAATGCGGTCGCGATCAAACAACATTACATTCACCACAAACTTCATGGTCTCCGGATTTGGCGTCGCCTCCGCATAAAGACTGATGATTCTTTTATTCACTTCACTCATTACTACCGATTTAGATAATATCCCAAATGCCGGGACAGATACAATCTCAATCTCACTGTCCCTGCTTAACGTTTGGCATAGGCCAACCGTTTAGTCAAAGATACTAAATACCCTATCTTTGAGCATACTCTTCCCCGATGAGATACGTACCCCTGGATAAAAGACCCAAAGACAGCCTCGAAGCACTGGAGAAACTGGAGCGACTCTGCGCCTATCGGGATCGCTGTGAACAAGAGTTGAGACAGCGACTCCAGGAATGGCATGTCAATGAGGAAGAAGCAGATACCATCATCGAGCAGCTGGTGGATACCGGCTTCTTGAGCGAAAAACGTTTTGCTCAATCTTACTGCCGAGGCAAGTTTCGCTACAAGCGGTGGGGCAGGAACAAAATTCTGCGAGAATTGAAATCCAGAAACATCTCCCAGCGCAATATAGACCTCGGAATGGCAGAGATAGTGGAGGAAGAGTATCTGGCCAATCTCGAACATCTACTACACAAAAAATGGTTGCGCACCAAGGCCAAAGATGAATTCGCCAAAAAGACGAAAGTAGGTCGTTTTCTCATAAATAAGGGCTATGAGTCAGATTTGGTATGGAATCATGTAAACCACTATCAGGAGCAGGCGAAAAAGGCGTAATTTGGTCGCCCGACACGCCCCTATGAAAAACATCAAAGCCATCATACTGCTCTTTATCGCCAACAGCATATCTGGCTTTGCTGCGGGCATCAGCATGCTGGCCATTCCTTGGTACTTCACTAATGAAATCAATCAGAAACCCATCTTCGGGGTCATTTACGCAATTGTCACTTTGGTCTCCCTCTTCTGGGGACTTTTCGCCGGCACATTGGTCGACAAGCACGACAGGCAAAAGCTGTTTCTCTGGGAAACCGGCACCGGAGCCTTCGTTCTGCTCAGCATCGCAGCCATTGGTACGCTGCTAGGTTATGTACCCTTGCTTTGTGTTGCGGCTGCTTTTGGCACCACCTTTTGGCTATACAACATCCACTATCCGGCACTTTACGCTTTTGCGCAGGAAATCACACCCCGCGAGCAATATTCGCGGATTACCTCATGGCTAGAAATTCAAGGGCAGGTAACTTCCGTCCTGGCCGGTGGCATCGGCGCCCTGCTCATCAGTGGAATGCAGGCCGATACCTACCACTTCCTTGGATACGACTGGACCATCCCCTTCAGTATTCCCAAATGGCCCTTACAGCATATTTTCCTGCTCGATGGCTGTACTTATTTGGTCTCCTTCATCATCATCAATTTCATTACCTACGAATCGTTAGTAGACCGAAAGCCACAAAATCAACCGATCAAGGAACAGCTCAAAACCGGCATCAATTTCCTAAAGAAGAATCCCCTCATTTTCATCTTTGGCAATGCTGCCTATTTCATCTTTGTCACTACATTGGTCTCCTCCTTCATCCTCATACCGGCCTTCATCAAAGAGGACTTAAATGCCGGCGCACTCGTGTTTGGCGTCTACGAAATGTGCTTCGCCTTTGGCGCCGTACTAAGCGGCATTTTTGTCGCCAAAGCATTCGCAAATCATAGCCCGGTACTAGGCTGCATCATCACATGTATCCTTGGCA
Source organism: Chitinophagales bacterium (assembly GCA_020629005.1). Classification (GTDB taxonomy): domain Bacteria; phylum Bacteroidota; class Bacteroidia; order Chitinophagales; family UBA2359; genus JAHDDV01. The sequence goes on along the minus strand of JAHDEE010000150.1, from coordinate 9,779 downwards.
CCGCCGTCTTTCTAACCTATAGCCTCACAGGCGCAATAATCGTTTTTGTGATAGCCGCCATCTTCCAGGGCCTGGCCAATTCCGGCGCCAGAATCATGCGGGTCACCTTCATGTTCTCCACCATTCCCAATGCAGTTATCGGCCGGGCATCCAGCGTCTTTCAGGTCATCAACGTGCTGTTCAGGATCTTCTTCAGCCTACTCTTCTCGCTACCCTTTTTTGTAAAAAACATCTCCCTGGCCTACTTCATCTTTGCACTCTGCATCGCCATTGCAGGCTGCATACTCGCCGTCTTTTACAAGCGCCTAGTGAATCTGAAAACTAATATTTAGTTTTTTTGGAGCGAATCAAACACCGGCGCGTAAGCAGTCTACCCGTGCTCCACTAATACTCACCACCCATCCAGCTTGTTCCTGCTCAGCCACTGCTGTCTCTCCGCAGGCTCCGAGCCACCATTGGCTGGCAGTCACTAAGCTGCCTGGGCAGTTCGTTCCGTTTCGCCCGGGGCTATTTTGTGCGGTCTTTCCTTCGTGTTGCTGCAATGCTAGTAGGTTACTGTTGTGCAGCAATTGCAATACTTACTCGAGTAGATGGGTATCACCACCAACTAAAATTGTCTGAAATGATGATTTCGTTCTTTTGAACATGATGGGTTGTTTTCATCGGTATTAGTCGGAAATCGAGTTTGTATTTTTTGATCATCTTTCGGATTTCTTCATTATCATCGTATGTTAGCATATACTTTCCACGTAATTCTGCTGTTAGGGCAAACAATCGTTGATGGTCAATATCATAATGAGTATATAATCTTCTTCCTGCCTTGACATATGGTGGGTCAATGAAAAAGACTGCCCTGGCATTATTTTTCTCTTCTTCTAGAATATTAAATCCATCAGCTTTCTGAAAATTTAGTTTCTTTTTTATGTGATTAATTGCTAGAATCCGATCTCTTAAGGTCTTTGGATACCACCTTGACTTCAAGCCCTTCCCATTCTCACCACTCTTGATCAAGCCGGAGCCTTTTGCAAGTATTCCCCCATGAAAAATTCGATTCCTTAATATTGTACAAAATGCCTTGTCCTCAAGAGTTTTATTTTCTTTTTGAAATGCAGTGTTTGCGCTTTCTGCAGTCAAATTAAAACCATATATCTTGTCAGCCAGCCATTCGCAATCACCATTAATTATCACATCCCAGACTGAAGCGACTTGCTCATCTAACTCAACCATCATAACTTTGTCGGCCAAGCTCTCAAAAGCGGCTGTCAAACTTACGATACCTCCTCCGGCAAAGGGTTCTATAAGTAGCTCATTTTTGCTTTGTTTCAACCACTTTCTAACTGTCGGGATCAACCAAGTCTTTCCCCCGGGATACCTAAATGGACTTCTTTGTGGCACTGAAGCAACATTGGCTACTTTGACAACCTTGTTGTTCTTGCTTTCAAAATTGAACATCGATAGTTGTTTTTTCATGTTACTTGCTAATTATGTCTGACAGGGACGGAGCATCCGGAGGACTGCTATCTAAATGTTTATCGAGTTTGCCTTGAAGAATATCGACAAACCCTGAGACATCTCCCGGTTCTGGTGTCGTTACTCTCTGTAATGCTGCTTCAAATTCGGTGTATACTGTTTCAATCAACTCGAGGCAATAAATTTTCTTCGACTTGCTGAATTTTAAATCATACAGGAACCATGCAATATCTGCATTAGCCTTGGTTGTACTTGGTAAAGTAGGAAGAGTGTCAAAAAATGACTTTTGGATCGCAACAGTTTGTTTCTTATTCCAGGCTTTGAATATACCACCTTTAAAGAGCATCTGCGGAATCAATCTCTTCCGAGAGGAAGAAAGGTAATCCGGTTTGGGCTAATTGTAGCCCTTTGGCCATGCAAAATCCGATGACGGATTCTCGATATACGCTTCAAACGGATTTCTGACATTTCCGGAGATGTAGACTCCTTGAACCTCCAAGGATATAAAATCTATTACCTCCCCTGAGTCATTGTACTCTACTAATACGAAATCAATATTTCCCGCAGATTGGCCGTTTTTGTCAACTAACTTTACTTCAGACAAAGAAGTCCATCGGGATGTGTTCTTAAATGCAAATTTGGCGGCATTCTCTATTATATGCCAATCTTCTCGAAATCTCGTCGGGCAAGTAATAACTGAAGAATCTAAATGCTTAATGCAACAAACTCCCAGTGGATTGTTTGCTTTATCTTTTGTACAGTTTGGCACCTTATTGTTATAAGGACATAGTTTTTGAGCCCTGTAGCGTTTAGCTTTTTTTGTATTGTTAGCTATCGGGAACCCAAAAACCTCTGCTAAAGGGTTGTAGCTTTTCTCAGACTTTGGCATTACTGTAAAGATAGCCTATTCTATCGGCCGATAGAAATTAATTTGTGGGTCTATTTATCTATTTCTAGCGTAGTTAAAATGTTACTACAGAGTTTATGTCCCACATTTCGAGGCAGTAAAACAATGAATTTTGGTCCTAACCCTTACTTGTTTCAAAATTCTTCTAACGCAAAAGACCGGTATTTTTAAAGGCACCAATAACAATGGAAATGCAGGTGCTGGGAGCGCCTGGCTGCGCCGCTAGTGCGGGCTCGGAGCCTGCGGAGAGACCGCACTAGCGGATGCAGACAGCAGCGAGCAGTGCCTGCATTGCAATGGATAGCGGGACCGAAGCTAGCGCGGCAGAATCAGCCACGCTCCAAAAAAAAGACCTAATTTTAGCTTGTACCGTCCGGTCTCTAGTCGCCTTTCTCTCTTTACTCCTTTCTCCTTTCTCTTTGCTCTTTGCTCTTTGCTCCCTACTCCTTGCTCCTTTCTCTTTGCTCTTTGCTCTTTACTCCTTTCTCTCATCCCAAATCCCAACTAACCTCTCCATATCTGAGCCCGCTTCTTAGCCCCCTCAATCCATTCCGTTTTGGCACCAGCATAATCAGCAGTGATTCCCCATTCTTTTTGGGCGAGCTGTTGCTTTAGCTCCGCATAGGCATCACGCTCATCGGGGTGGGCGCGCAGATAATCTCGAAAGAGCAGATGTGCATCGAACCAGGGGTGACTTAGCTGAACGCAGTGAATATTGGAAACCGAAATGAAATTGCTGCGCACATCACCTTTGAAATCCGGACCTAATTCCTCTGGGACTTGAGGGCCATTTTCTCGCTGCTCCAACAGTACAAAGAAGCGTCGAAAGGGTAGCTGGCTATCCCATCGGGAGTTTCTTGTAAAGCCGTTTTCGATCATGTCTGTATGCAACGCATTGAGCGATTCTTCTGAGGGCATGCCGATTTGAATATCGATGGTAGGTTTGGCCATCAGATCAGGCACAGAGGTGCTGCCAATATGCTCGATCACGGGGTCAAGATGGCCTATCGCAGTTGCCAGCTTTGCTTTGATCTCTTGAAATTGATTTGGCCATTCGGGATTGTAGGGAACTAGTTTTACCTGCATGCTCAGGACTTTTGACTGAAGGTTTTAATCTTGTTTGAGGAACTTTTGTTCCTGCGTCTGTCCATCTTTATAGCTGATTTGGATCAGGTACATGCCGACGGGCAGCTCGGAAATATCCAGCCAGTTTCTTACAGCCATTGCATGGCTTCGTCCAGTGGCCGCATCGGTAAAAGTGAGCGAGCGAACAAGATTTGCATCTGGTAGACGGACAATACCAGAAGTAGGGTTCGGATACAGCACCGGACCATTTGTAAGCGGATTTAGGTTGGTACTACCCAGATCGATTTCCATGTACAAGGTGTCTGTATTGCAACCGCTGGCAACAAAATTGACAAAGGCTGGAAAAGCCGGATCGAAAGTATAGACCGGATTTTCTTCCAGGGAAACTTGTCCATTAGGAAAGTACCATTCATACTGTGTAGCATTGCTAGAGAGATTGGTGAAGCTGAAAGTATTGCCGTCTTGCATATAGTCAAAGTCGGCTTGGGTATCAAAAGCACCAACATTCCAGGCTTCGAGCTGATCGTATACTATCAGCTTACAAGCTTCCCGGATGGTTTGGGCAATGGTCGCATCCAGATTGAAGTCAAAACTGATTTCCGTTGGATCAGCGCGGAAAAAGACCGTGTAGAAGCTGCAGGCTGCTGCATAGCTTCCTCGGTTCGAAGGATGTGATCCATCTCCTGTATAGAGCGCAATATCTGGATGATTAGTTCGGATGTATCGCCACAGCGCTCCGACAGGTGAAAGGAAAGCATCATTGTCTTCTGCCATGATACCATAACGAAGGGCCAGTAAGTCGTCCATTCCTTCGTAAGTGCAAACTGCAGGAAGTACATCGCAATTAGCCTGATCGCCCTCTTCTCTTCCCCAGGTCATATAAAACACAGGTTGACTGCAGGCATAATTGCTTCTTGTTGAATCGCAGAGGGCTTTTGCATATGGATAGGTCTGTTCTGCGACCTGCCAATCCGGAAAAGTTGGCTCTTGACTCTGACCCTGAATCACAACATAATCCCATTCTTCTGAAGTAATCTTTGAGAGTGCAGTAGGGTTGGATGCATGACTGCTTAAGGTTGTACCTCCAGGAGTATGACTGCCAATCGACAAGGTTCTTCCCGTGGAGGCTGCGGCATCAGCGACCATTTGTGGTAGGTTGTTATAGGCAGTGTAAGAATTTCCAATGAACAATGCTGACTTTTGTTGAGCGCATAATAAGAAAGGCATGCCTAGAAAAAGAGAAAGTAGAATTAGCTGTTTCATAGTGAATAGATGTTGCCAACAAAGGTAAGAAGGGCCGAAACAAAAACAGTGCCCCTGTGTGAAACAACGGCGACATAATGTTTCACACAAGGGCACTGAAGATACCAATGGTAGGCAAGGTGCTTAAAGGAAGGGTGTCTCTCAAAACAGATTTTAGCGAATCTGTTCCTGGATTTTTGTTTGTAAATGGCCAGCGACTTAAAAGAGCGCTGCTTTGATTGCGCCAATAAAAGGGGGCAATCGCCATTTCTTTTTGGGCTTTTTTAGAGCTGCATTGTATCGCCTTAGAAAGTAGCTTGCTCTTTGGGTAGTACAACGCAAAATGTGGTCATAAAAGTATTTTTGGTCGTCAGGCATTTTGTAGCTACCGGAGATTTGTGCATCCTGAAGCACTCTTAATCGCTCATCAGAAGAACTAGATGATGAATAGGTGAAAAAGCGAATTCCTGCTACGGGTATCTGCTTGGCATCAAACAAGTCTGCCAACAATGCGAAACCACCAAAAGTCTGTTTGTCTTCGGAGTATTTGAAATGATCTTCTATGATCAGTTTGCCAGCTGCAAGAATCTGCTGGATGGAAGAGCGATCAATTTTGTTGACAATCACTAATCCATGTCCTTTCAAGACCTCGTCAGATTTACCGGGATTTTTAACAATTACTATCATCTCAGCTCAGATTTATTGAAGAAATGATTTTGCTGCGGTGCCTTCCTAAGTTAAACCATTGAATAACACGAATTATTGTGATTTGATGCTTTGTACAATGCACAACAATTGTTAATAATATTTGGTCGGAGTGGAACTCTTTTACAGAAAATCAATACCAAATCGTAATCATTGCGTCTCCGAATTCACTGTTTAGGGTCAGCACATTGGTTGTTAGGTGACTAACATAATGTGCTTTCCCTATGGCTAACAGTGAGTGTGTTCCCAATCAGGATGACTCCTGATTCGTTCATACTGCGAAATTCTTTAAGCGAAGAAGTGAAAGACTGGCTGGTACGTATGTCAGCCGTAAAACTTTTTTAGCGGCCGTTCATGGATGGCTCCTTTACCCCAGAAATAAAGTTCCATGAACGGCCTTTTGCTCAAATCAAAACTCTAAATGGTGGACAGAATTGCAAAACGCCTCCGTCGTCCATGTGAGAACCTTATAAAACTACGTGATAGTCAGTGTAGTACAAAATTATAGGGTGATTTCGTGCTATGCGTAGTTGATTTGTAGTGCATTCGTGAAATCCGCGACAAAGCTGATCAGATTGTGGACATTGTTAAGATGAATTTTGCTGACCGGACTAATTTCTTGTTACTTGCGCAACCTAAATTGAATTATTTTCGCTCTTCCTTTTGTGAAAGCAAATGTTGCCATAAATATGAAACAAACCGCTCTATTTTTTCTCCTGTTCTTTTCCCTCGGTTCTTTGACATTGACGAAAGCTCAGATGTGGATTCCAGACAATTTTAGCCTCGAACATCTATCCGATGGATGGGAGCTTCCACTTGGATTAAAGTTCGATGCTGAGGGTAATTTGTTCGTAGCAGATAAAATTGGGCGAATTTGGAGGGTGGAAGATGGACAAAAGGTGGAGCCTGCCTTTCTGGATATTTCAGACGAAGTAGATTCAACTTCTGATCATGGATTATTGGGCTTCGAACTTCATCCCAATTTTCGGGAGAATGGTTACTTCTATGTACTGTATGTAGCCGACCGCTACCATCTATTGTTTGAAGGCAGTCCAGACTATGATGCCAACAGTAGCATTTATGGTCAGGCTACTCAGGTTCGCGTTACCCGATTTCAGGCTGATGCGGCTACTGACTTTACTACTGTCGATAAAAGTAACCGGCGATACTTGCTTGGTGAGCGCTTGGGTCAGGGTCCTCCGATATTGCATGAAGTACATGGTGGTGGAACGATCATATTTGCTGAAGATGGCACACTGCTCATTGGTACTGGTGACGGTACTACCTGGACAGATTATTACCTTGGAGATGGACCTCCTTTTTTTGGATCAAAAGTGACTCAGGCCCTGGCTGATGGAATTATTCAGGACTATGAGGATGTCGGTTCATTCAGATCACAGATTACTGGTAGCCTGGCTGGGAAGATCTTGAGAATTGATCCGGAAACCGGAGAGGGGCTTCCTTCCAACCCATGGTACAATGCCGATGATCCCCACGCACCGGAATCCAAAGTCTGGGCAAAGGGACTTCGAAATCCATATCGTGCCATACTTCGTCCCGGAAGCGGATCATCTGATCCCAACGACGGTCTGCCAGGCTCGCTTTATGTAGGAGATGTAGGAGATCTTTCTTACGAAGAGGTAAACGTAGTTGTGAGAAAAGGGCAGAATTTTGGTTGGCCGCTTTATGAAGGAATTCTCAAACACGATACCTTGTTTGATGTCGCTCCTATAGATAGGACAAGTGTAAATCCTTTGTATGCTGCGGGTGATTGCGATCAGGAATTCTTTTCCTTTAAAGACCTGGTAAATGCCCCTACCGTACCTCAAGTGGGATTCCCAAATCCATGTAATGAAGCGCTCAGTGTTCCGGACGAGTTGACAGCCACAATGGACTTTCCTCAGCTCACGATTCGGCACTGGCGTCCTGATCCAGATTTTGACGGGGGCATCTTTTTGCCCGAATTAAATGAAGACGGCTCCTATGGGCAAGTCAGAATTACGCATCCGGATGCGCCCATACCTGATCCTGAATCTGATTGCTCTGCAAACGCCTGCATACCGGCTGGCTTTTATCGCAACGACCAGTTTCCAGAAGAGTACCACAATAATCTATTTATCGGCGACTATGTGCAAGGCTGGATTATTGCCGCAGAATTTGATCTCAATGACAAATTAACCAGAGTCAAGAAGTTCTTTCGCGACACCAGTTTTATCAGCGACGTAAAGATCAGCCCTAAGGATGGTTGTCTTTATTTTCTGGACTATGAGATAGGACTAAAACGAATTTGCTATGGAGCTAACCTTCCTCCAATTGCTATAGCAGAAGCAGATAGCTATTATGGTCCTTCGCCTCACACTGTGTCTTTCAGTTCTGAAGGGTCACGTGATCCTCAGGAAGAGACAGTTACTTACTTATGGGATTTTGGGAACGGACAGACTTCCACTGAAGCAAATCCAACGAGTACTTTTACAGCAAGTTCCGCTACACCAGAGTCATTCACTGTTACGCTAACCGTAACGGATCAGTCGGGATTGGAAACCAGCACCAGCCTGCTGATCTCGTTAAACAATACTCCCCCGCAAGTGACCATTAATAATCCGGTTGAAGGTACGCTGTTTCCCAACAGTGGTATTTCATTGCATCCACTTGAAGCTACAGTGGAGGATGCTGAGCATGATGCTTCTCAATTGACCTATAGGTGGCAAAAAAAGCACATCCACAATACGCACGCACATATAGAACAAGTGGTGAACAGTCTAACCGGAGTAGCTGAGACTGATCCGGCGGTTTGTGACTTAGATACACATTACTACATCATAACCCTCGAAGTTACAGATGCTGAAGGGCTGGTTGGCTATGATGAAGTGTCTATTTTCCCGGATTGCGATTCTCCTAAGTTTGTGGACCTCCTGGACTTTTCGGGCTCAGCAGTAGCGGAAGGGGTGGAGCTGTTATGGAGTACAGCCACGGAAACCGAGCTTGAAGTATTCGAGCTGTACAAGATCTCCTCCGACGATGCGTATACGCTGCTGGATAGTTTCGAGCCAGCCAATCTTTCGGCCATTACAACTGACTACTCAGCACTTGATACGATACCGCAGCCAGGCATCAACACTTACAGGCTTAAACTCATCAGTACGGATGGGGTGGAGGTTTATTCTGCTAAGCAAAGTGTGATTTTTGTGGATAAGTCCACAATCTTGATATACCCCAATCCTGCTGTCGAAGAAGTATACGTGCAAATTGGCACCATGCAGGAGGAGATAAGCTTGCAAATCTTCGACCTGCAGGGCAAGTTGATGAAAGAAAAACAGTGGATTGGTGAAGTGGGTGATGTTGGCTCCATAAGCATGGATATTTCGGAGCTATACACTGGCTTGTATCTCTATCGATTACAAAATGGATCTGATTCAAGATCGGGGACCCTTTTCGTTGGTACCGACTAACATCCTTTTTGGCGATCTTATTGCTACATTTGCGGCATTGGATTTGAACCAATAACCAAATGAAGGATGTCAATCAATTACTAGAGCTGATCGAATTGGAGCGATTGGAAGACTGTTTGTTTCGTGGCAACAGTGGTTTTATGGGGTCTCCACATGTATTTGGAGGCCAGGTGCTGTCGCAGGCGCTCTATGCAGCAACGCAAACTGTACCAGAAGAACGCATCGCTCACTCGCTGCATGCCTATTTTCTCCTCCCGGGAGATTTGAGCATTCCCATTGTCTACGAGGTGGATACAATCAGAGATGGTCGAAGTTTTACGACCAGGAGAATCATAGCCATACAAAGAGGTAAAGCCATTTTCAATATGGCTGTGTCTTATCATCGCAAGGAAGAGGGTTATGCTCATCAGATGGCGATGCCTAAAGTTCCAAAACCTGAAGACCTGCCTACTACAGAGTCTCTTATCGAATCTTATAAAGACCGCTGGCCGGAATTTGTCACCAAGCTGCTGTCTATAGACCGTCCAATTGAGTTTCGAATCGTGAAACCGGTCAACATAATGAAACCGGGCAAACAAGAACCTCAACGCCATATATGGATGAGAAGCAAAGGCTCGATCGATCATGACCTTCGCAAACATAAAGCAGTTTTTGCATACGCCTCAGATTATAATCTGCTGAGTACGGCCTTGTTACCTCACGGTGAGACCGCCAATATGTTCAACACACAGATGGCGAGTCTGGACCATGCCATGTGGTTTCATCAGGACTTTCGAATGGACGATTGGCTACTATATGTTATAGATAGTCCGACAGCTTCACATGCCCGTGGCTTTTCGAGAGGCTCTTTGTTTACGCAAAGCGGAGAGATGGTGGCCTCGGTAGCTCAGGAAGGGCTGATGAGAATGCCGCGAGGCTAA
>JAHDEE010000009.1:24697-68708 GCA_020629005.1 Chitinophagales bacterium | reverse complement strand
GAGACTGGTACAATAGGTAGTGCCTCAAATCCGACCGGAGCAGGTATAAGCTACGAATGGTCTCCTGCTACGGATCTTAGCAGTGCTTCGTCGCCAAATCCGACCTTTAATCCGTCTGCTGCCGGGCTTTATACATTCACTTTGACCAAAACAGATAATGGTTGCAGTAGTGTAGATGAAGTTAATGTGACTGTAAATGATCTTGCGCTTCCGGTATTGGCTTCCACAACAATCTGCCAAAACGCCTGCGTACAGATTGGAACCGAACCACAATTCGGTACTCAATATTACTGGTCACCGGTTACTGGCCTATCTGATCCGAACATTGCAAATCCTATGGCCTGTCTTAGCGAAACAACCACCTATACGCTAACCGCAGTCGCGGCAAACGGTTGTGTAGCTACTGCCGAGCTAACTGTGGGTGTAAACCCAACACCGGCTCCGGAAGTCACTGTTCCGACTGTGGGGGCCTGTCTCGGACAAACCGGTGTGACTTTTCAGCCTGTCATTTCACCATCCGGAAACTATAATTATACATGGGGACCGAACGATGGTACTCTGTCAGACATTTATGCCGCGAATCCCGAGGTCTACCTTACAGGGACGGGCAGCAAGACCTATGACCTGGTCGTAACAGATGTAGATACTGGCTGTTCTACCTTCGCATCGGCGGATCTGGATGTTACACTTTGTCAGCCATGTAGTATAATCATTACCAATGTTAGCGTTGGTCCATGTGTTTATGCGAATTCGACTAGTACAGCCGATGTCACTGTCGAAGTGATTTGGGCAAATGAGCCTGTTGGGGAAATGCTCAATGTAACTATTGGTACGACTACACAGAGTATAGATCCGGCTACCACAGCATCACCAGCTTACCTAACGTTTACTGTCGCTGCAGATGCTTCGCTGGCAAACCCGATCACAGCAACCTTTGCTAGTGGTTCCTGTGGTGATACAGATCAGTACAATGCGCCTGCGGATTGTACTCCTCCAGATTTCTTTGACCTGGCACTCAGCAAAGTAGTAAACACAACTGCCACTCCGGGACCCTATTATCCTGGATCTACAGTAACCTTTACGATCACGGTAATAAACCAGGGAACGCTGGATGCTACAGCAGTGCAAATCAGTGATTACATCCCAACAGGTCTGACGCTAAACGATACAAACTGGACTGCACCTGGCGGTATTGCAACCCTGAATACTCCAATTGCAGCACTAGCCGCTGGTACCGGCACAACCAGAGATATTACCTTCACTATTGATAGTAACTTCAGTGGAACTAGTCTGGTGAATGAGGCGGAAATTTCCTCAGCAACAAACAGTGGCGGTGTTTCCGATATTGACAGTACACCTGACGGCATTGCCACCAATGATGCAGGTGGTAATCCGGAGACAGCTAGCGATAATTCAGTCGATGGAGATGGAACCGGTATTCCAGATGACTCGATAGCAGCAACAGACGAAGACGATGCAGATCCGGCTCAAGTCACTGTTACCCAATATTTTGATCTCGCGCTGACAAAGGTTTTAGACACTGCAAGCACTCCTGGGCCTTTCACACCAGGCTCTACCGTTTCCTTTGAAATTGAGGTATTCAATCAGGGAACAGTTGATGCAACAAATATTGCCATCAGTGATTACATTCCGGTGGGCCTGACTTTGAACGATCCGCTGTGGACGGCTTCAGGAGGTATCGCTACTTTGAATACAAACATCGCTAGCCTAACGGCTGGTTCCAGTACAAAGCTATACATCACCTTTACGATTGATTCAGATTTCACTGGTTCGACATTGGTAAACACGGCGGAGATTAGTTCTGCTACCAATGCTTCTGCTTTGCCGGATATCGACTCTACACCAGATGCCATTGATGGTAATGATGCCGGTGGTAGCCCCGAAACCGCTTCAGATAATGTGACTGGTGGAAACGGCGAGGGCGTTCCAGGTGATACCAATCCGGCAACGGATGAAGATGATGCCGATCCCGCTCAGATCTCGATCAATCAGGAGTTCGACCTTGCCCTTACGAAGGTAGTAGATACAGTTGCGACACCTGGTCCTTATGCGCCAGGTGGCACGGTTACCTTCTTGATCACTGTGTATAATCAAGGGACTTTGGCAGCAAGTAATGTACAGATCACGGACTACATTCCGAGTGGTCTTATTCTCAACGACATCAACTGGACTGCCTCAGGCAGCATAGCAACACGCAATACCCCCATACTGTCTATTCCAGCAGGAGGCAACGTCCAAGTACCCATAACTTTCACGATTGATCCAAACACACAAGAAGCCAGTCTGCTCAATGTAGCTGAAATTAGCTCCGCTACTAACGAGGCAGGACTGAATGATAAAGACTCAACTCCTGACAGTATTATCAGTAATGACGCTGGTGGTAGTGAAGGCAGCACTTCGGATAATGTTGTGGATGGAGATGGTTCAGGTATTCCGGGTGATACGGTTGCGGCAACAGATGAAGATGATGCAGATCCAGCAAGGATCGATTTGGTGCAATCTTTTGACCTCGCTCTGAAGAAGGAATTGAATACTACCTTGACTCCGGGTCCGATATTCCTTTGGGGAGACCTGGTTACCTTTACAATTACTGTTTACAATCAGGGGACACTTGATGCTTCCAATATTCAGATCATCGACTATTTCCCTCCGAACTTAAACTTGAATGATCCAGACTGGACATTTGTAGGTTTCGACATTGTCGAGCTTAATAACGCAATTCCTTTTCTGGCTGCTGGAGATTCTACGACTGTCGATATTTCCTTTATAGTCGAAGATTGGACTGGCACCGGCCCACTGGTTAATGTAGCTGAGATATCCTCTGCAGAGAATGATCTTGGTTTGCCTGATATAGATTCGACTCCGGATAGTACCAATGGAAATGATGCTGGAGGTGAACCTGAAACTACTTCAGACAATGTTGTAGATGGTGATGGTTCCGGCGAGCCAGGGGGAACAGACCCAACTACAGATGAGGACGATGCAGACCCTGCCCTCATCGAGGTATTTAATTGCTATTTTACCCTGAACGTTAGGGGCCCAAGCTATGTATGTCCGGGCAGCTGCACCCCTTTCACTATTTCTATTCCCGATGTCGATATGAGTACGGCTACAATTGTAGTTGAGCCAGACATAGGAGTATACCAAGAAGGTGGTTTTATAACGATTTGCCCGGTGGTAGACGCTACCTATACTTTTACTGTGACCCTTGAGAACGGTTGTACCTACCAGACATCTCAAGATGTCTTCATGCTGGAAGCTCCCGAGGTAACTATTTCTGGAGCAACTACTGTTTGTGCATCTGGCTCACCAGTAGTACTTGAGGCCACACCAGGTTTCGACGATTATACCTGGTACATGGACAGCCCTGCATTTTTTGATCCTGCTATACAGTCTGGTCCTTCATCCACCTTATCTGTGACAGAACCAGGAGACTACTATGTGAGAGTAGATGATAGCGGACCATGCTTTGGTTATTCTGAACTCTGGACAGTAACCGAGGATCCCTGCTATGCTTGCCTGGGTGACAATACATGGATAGATTGCAATAATGATGGAATACTGAATGAAGGAGAGGCAATGCTTCCAGGAGCTCAGGTTTCTCTGTATACAGAAACTGGCGATTTTGTCGGTTCTGAAATCACAAACATTGACGGTGCCTATCTCTTTGATGATGTGGTGCCAGGAACCTATTACCTGATTTTCTCTGAACCAGCGGGTCTGCAAATTGGTCCTACGACCGGAGTGATTACTGATGCCGATAACAGCGATGCAGCGCCGATCACCGGAGTTACGGCTATGATTACTCTGGGAGATAATGAATGCAACTACGATGTTGACGCTGGTTATGTTCCTAGTGAGATTCCTGGAATTGATGAAAGCAATTTCCCCGTAATTTGTGAGGGAGACAATCTCGAAATTTGCGTAACAGAAGAATGGTTGGGGTATCAGTGGTATATGGCTACTGATCCTGCCAATCCTGATCCGACAGTGGATATGCCGGTGACGGACGCAACTGACAGATGTTTTGATCCCACGGTAAGTGGGACCTATTATGCGCTTGTGGAGGGTCTATATTGCCCAATTCCGACAACAGCTATTGACGTGACAATTAATCCTCTTCCTCTTTCGGAGCTGACTGCAAATGGACCTGTGATCTTCTGCGAAGGAGAGACGGTTGAACTAATAGCTAGTCCAGCCGGAGGAGATAACTATGACTTTATCCTGGATGGACAGACTCTGGTTCAAACTGGAACCAACAATAGCTACATTGCGGATCAAACAGGTCAATACACCGTTGTGCTTACTGATGACAATGGCTGCATTTCAGAATCTGCACCGATTGCTATTACTGTGAATCCAACGCCTGAGCCTACCTTCACTTTGAATGGTCCAACGACCTTCTGCGAACCAGGTGATATTCGTGTAATTGTTGAATCAGGGTACGGCAACTACGACTGGTACCTGGATGGTTTACTAGTACAAAGTGGTGCTGTTGATTTTTATGATGTATCAGCCTCAGCGCTGGTAACTGTTGAGGTTACTGACGCAAATGGCTGTACAGGTTTTATGCAGGAAATTGAAGTAGTGGTATTACCTCAGCCTGAGCCATTCATCTATCCTGAAGGTCCAACTACTTTCTGCGACGATGGGGATGTATTGCTAAGTATCATTGGTACATATGGCATGTATCAGTGGTATCAAGATGGCCAGCCCATTATCGGGGCCAATGCTTCAGTTTATACGGCAACTGAGTCTGGAGACTACACAGTATTTGTAGATGACTTAAACGGATGCAGCGGCATCACGGCGCCGATTACGGTAACTGAGAATCCACTGCCGGAGCCTACATTGATTGCACCTACTGGACCTTCCGCTTGCGAAGAGAATCTTCCTGTACTACTGGAAGCAGATGCAGGGTTTACGGATTATGACTGGTACCTAAATGGTATTTTGCTAGTACAGAGCATGCCTTCAAATACCTACCTGGCCACTTTGCCAGGGGTTTACACGGTTGTGGTATTTGATGCCAACGATTGTGAAGGCACCAGCAATGCTGTGGTAGTGACTGTGAATCCTCTGCCTTCAATAGATGTGGATGTAACGGAAACAATTATTTGCGAAGGGGAAACAACACAATTGATCGCTTCTGGAGGTGGCTCTTACACCTGGACTCCTGATGATGGCAGTCTATCATGTACAAATTGTGCGAACCCAATTGCTAGTCCTACTGAATCAACTACATATACCATTACTATTAGAGACTTTAACGGATGTGAGGAGAGCGATGAGATTCTTATTACTGTTTTGGATGCCGCTCGGCCAGGTATTGCGATCGAAGATGCAGAAATCTGCTTCGGCGCCAGCACAACTATAGAGGCCAGCCCTGGATATGCTCAATACAAGTTTTACAACAACGGAGTTATCTGGCAGTCAGGAACGATAAATACAATGACAGCAACAGAGCCTGGACTCTACTCCGTTCAAGTCGTATCAAGTGATGCCTGCGAAGGCTGGAGTGGAGAGGTCAGCCTGACGGTTAATCCTTTGCCGGAGTCTATGCTAACAGTTGTCGGTCCTTCACAAGCATGTGAAGGAGAATCTGTACAACTGGAGGCAAGTGCAGGATTTGATAGTTACACCTGGTATTTAGGACAGGAAGTACTTCCAGCGGAAACTACGAATCAATTGGCAGCAATGACTTCGGGCACATACGCCGTTGAGGTGACAGATGCAAATGGCTGTACCAGTCTGCTGCAATCGATTGATGTCGAGCTACACCCAATACCGCAACCTGAGATCATCATACAAGGTCTTACTTCCGCTTGTCCCGGAGAGGATGTGGTACTTAACGTCGTGGGCGGCTATTCCAGTGTACAATGGTACTATGAAGATGCTCTTATGCCTGGTGAAACGTCGATCGTTTTGAATGCAGCTGATGCAGGACTCTATACAGTCGAGGTCGCAACAGCCGAGGGATGTGTAGGACTGAGCGCACCAATCTTGGTGGAACATAATGAAGTAATTCAGCCGGAATTGCTTATGGATGGAGATAATCCATTCTGTCAGGGAGAGAGCGTTACCCTTTTCTTGAGTCCCGGCGACTATGAACTCATCACCTGGTACCTCGATGGCATTGAAGTACAGTCTGGAACAATAGCTACATTGGAAGCTACGGAATCGGGATTCTATCAGGCCATTGCAAGAGACAGCTTTGACTGTATCACTACAAGCGCCGCCCTGCAATTGCAAACAGTTCCATGTACTTTTGACCTTGCTTTGTCCAAGACTCTGTCTGCTGGACAAGATGCAAGCGTGTCCACAGGAGAGGCAGTAGATTTTGATATTACTGTTACGAATCAAGGAGATTTGGATGCATTCAATATAGAGATTGTAGACTATATCCCTGCTGGCTTCGTATTGACAGATAGTGACTGGACTGGTTCTGGAAATCAGGCAACATATCTCCTTTCCTCACTTCCTGCAGGTGAGAGTACAACGATTCAAATTACACTAACCGTTTCACCGGATGCCGACGCCGGAACCCTTACAAACTTTGCAGAGATTGCATCTGCTGAAGATTCTGAAGGACCAGCTACTGATGTAGATTCAACTCCGGATAATGACAGTACAAATGATGCCGGAGGACAACCTGATTCTGCTGCCGATGATCATGTCGATGGAGATGGTTCAGGAGTTCCGGGAGATGGAAATCCTGCAACAGACGAAGATGATCATGACCCTGAGTCTGTCAACGTGCAACTCTTCGACCTTGCATTGACAAAGGAGCTGTCAAGTAGTCAAATCACTCCTGTCTCGGCTGGCGATGACGTAACCTTTACGATTACTGTTTATAACCAAGGAAACGTTGACGCAGCAAATGTAACAGTGATAGACTATATCCCAGCTGGTATGAGTCTGAACGATAGCGATTGGACTGCTAGTGGATCTGATGCCACGACAATTATCGACGGTCCGATTCCAGCAGGACAGAGCACTACAGTTGATATTACACTGACCATAGATGCTGATTTCGCAGGAGGTACGCTGGTGAACTATGCTGAGATCGCCGCTGCTGAAGATACAGATGGAGGCACGCCAATGGATGTCGATAGCACTCCGGATGGAAACGGAACCAATGATGCTGGAGGTGCTCCGGATAGCCCTTCAGATGACGCAACAGATGGAGATGGAAGCGGTACTCCTGGTTCGGAGAATCCAGCAGAAGATGAAGACGATCACGACCCTGCAAGTATTGATGTAGAGGTCTTTGACCTGGCCCTAATCAAAATGCTCGCATCTGGACAAAGCGCTAATGTGCTTCCAGGCCAGCAGGTAACATTTACTATTCAAATCCTTAACCAGGGATCAGTTGCAGCGACCAATGTCGAAGTAACGGATTACATTCCAGCCGGACTAATCCTAAGCGATTCTGATTGGGTGGATAACGGAAGCACTGCGACTACGATGATTGCAGGTCCGATCCCATCAGGTGGATTTACAACAGTAGATATCAGCTTCACGGTCGATCCAAATGCCGCTGCTGGAGACCTGGTAAACTACGCTGAAATTAGTGATGCTCAGGATACAGAAGGCAATCATCCTGACGATATAGATTCCACGGCTGACGATGACAATACAAACGATGCAGGAGGTCAACCAGATTCACCTGCAGACAATGAAACGGACGGAGATGGTACCGGTGGTATTGGAGATGGAAATGACCTTGGAGACGAGGACGATCATGATCCGGAACTAATTACACTTGATCCAGTATTTGACCTCGCTCTTACTAAGACGCTGGCTGTGGGCCAAAGTGCTTCCGTAGCCATTGGTGATCAGGTTACCTTTACCATTACTGTTTACAATCAGGGTAACATTACAGCCAACAACATTGAAGTCGTAGACTATATTCCTGCCGGCCTGCAACTTGACGATGTGGATTGGACTCTAGGCGGTCCTAATGCGACTACTACGATTGCCGGGCCTCTTGCTGCGGGAGCTAGTGAGCAAGTGGATATTACCTTTGTGGTGACATCAGGAGGTAGCATTGTGAATGTTGCTGAGATCGCTGATGCACAAGACCCTGATGGGAACCATCCGCAGGATGTAGATAGCACTCCTGATACCGACAGCGATAATGATGCTGGAGGAGAACCAGACTCCCCATCAGATGATGCCACAGGTGGAGACGGTAGTGGAACTCCTGGCGATACCTCACCAACAACAGATGAGGACGATAGCGATCCAGCAGTGATCGAAGTAGAAGCCAACTTTGATTTGGCCCTGATGAAAACGCTTGCTCCAGGGCAAAGTGAATACGTATCACTAGGCGATATTGTGACTTACAGAATCACGGTCTTCAACCAAGGAGATGTTGATGCATACAATGTCGAATTGATCGACTATCTGCCAGCAGGTCTGGTACTCAATGATCCTGATTGGGTGGCGACAGGCAATGTTGCAACTACAGTTTACTCAGGGCCGATCCTAGCTGGTGAATCAGCTACAGTAGATATCTCTGTGACAGTCATTGCGACTTCTGGTACTTTGACCAACTTCGCCGAAATCACTGATGCTGAAGATGTAGATGGAAACCATCCTGATGATGTGGACTCTAGTCCTGACGCACAAAGCGACAACGATGCCGGTGGTGATCCTGACAGCCCAGCAGACAATGCTACTGATGGAGATGGAACTGGAGACCCTGGTGACGATAATCCGTTGACAGATGAAGACGATCACGATCCGGAGACCGTAATCATCTCAGAAAGCTTCGACCTTGCGCTTGATAAGCAATTGGCAGGTGGACAATCCGGTCTTGTCTCCCCAGGAGACCAAGTGACCTTTACGATCACTGTCTATAATCAAGGGAATGTAGATGCTTATAATGTGAGCGTCGTAGACTACATTCCTACAGGCTTGCAACTGGATGATCCTGACTGGGCGCTGAGTGGTGGCAATGCTTTGACTACACTAGCAGGTCCAATCTTCTCAGGGACCTCTGAATCAGTGGATATTACCTTTACGGTAACGGCAGGATCCGGAGACATCGTTAACGTTGCAGAGATTGCATCTGCAGAAGACGAAGATGGCAACAATCCTAGCGACGAAGACAGTACACCAGATACCAATGAGAATAATGATGCAGGTGGAAATCCAGAATCGCCAGCTGATGATGCAATCGATGGTGATGGCTCAGGAACACCTGGAGATGACAATCCGATCACAGATGAAGATGATAGTGACCCTGCTGTGATTCAGGTGCAAGAGTACTTTGATCTTGCTTTGACAAAATCACTGATCCAAGGACAGACAGTTGAGGTAAGTGCTGGCGATCTTGTGACCTTCGATATCACTGTTTACAACCAGGGAACCATTGATGCCTACAATGTTGAAATTGCTGACTATATCCCGGCAGGTTTTGACCTGGCAGACAACAGCTGGTCCCAGCTTGGAGCTACAGCTTATACGACCATTGCAGGTCCAATTGTAGCAGCTAGCAGTACTACTGTACAAATCACATTGCAAGTAAACGGAGAAAGCACCGAACTGACCAATGTGGCTGAAATTGCCGATGCCTTTGATGAGAATGGCAACGATATGCCAGATGTTGATAGTACTCCAGATAACAACCCGGATAACGATGCAGGAGGACAGCCTGATTCACCAGCAGATGATGAAACGGGCGGTGACGGTTCAGGAAGTCCAGGTGATGACAATCCTGCTACAGATGAAGATGATAGTGATCCGGCAAGTGTAAACTTGATTGGATACGACCTCGCGCTGATCAAGACACTAGCACCATTTGAAGATGGTGTTGTAGCCAATGGCGAATATGTGACCTTTGTCATCACGGTTTTCAATCAGGGTACAGAGCCGGTTTACAATGTAGAAGTAGTAGACTATTTGCCTGATGGAATGTTGTTGGCAGACGAGAATTGGTCTGGACAAGGTTCTATGGTTTCTACCATGATCCCAGGACCTCTGGCTGCCGGTGCAAGTACAGAAGTTGAAATTACAGTAGAGATCGCTGCAATCTCTGGTACCTTAGAGAATGTAGCTGAAATCGCGGACTTTGAAGATGAAGACGGCGGACACCCTGAAGACAGCGATTCAGAGCCAAATACAAATCCGGATGATGATGGACCGGTAACAGATAATACAACTGATGGTGAGAACGGAGATGAAGATGACCACGATCCGGAAGAAGTAATTGTCTTTACAGCTGAGGACATCTTTGACCTGGCATTGATTAAGACCCTCGCTCCTGGTCAGCCAGCTACAGTGAGCATTGGTGATTTGGTAGAATACTCCATTACTGTATTCAACCAGGGAACAGTTGATGCCTATAATGTGGATGTGATCGACTATATCCCTACTGGTTTGCAACTGGCCGATAGTGACTGGAGTTCCGCTGATGGAAGCGCCGCCACTACCACCATTGCCGGACCGATTACTGCGGGTTTCAGCTACACGGTGAATATCACGATGCTGGTTGTGAATGGCTCAGGAAGCTTGGTCAACATGGCTGAGATTACCGATGCAGAAGATTCTGAAGGCAATCATCCTGATGACTGGGATAGTACGCCAGATGATAATCCAGACAATGATGCTGGAGGTAATCCAGATGATGAGACCAACGACGAGACAGGTGGTGACGGAACCGGTACCCCTGGAGGTGATAATCCAGCTACGGATGAAGATGACAGTGATCCAGAGGAGATCTTTATCGAACAAGGATTTGACCTGGCATTGACCAAGACCTTGGCCTCCGGCCAAAGTTCCACGGTATCTACTGGCGATCTGGTCACCTTTATAATCACGATTTACAACCAAGGAACGGTCTCGGCTTACAATATTGACATAGTAGATTATGTACCTGATGGATTACTGTTGGCCGATAGCGACTGGACGCTCAATGGAAGCTTGGCTGAGTACATGCTGCCAGGTCCGGTACCGGCTGGTGGAAGTGCTGTCATACCTATTACTTTTGAAGTTGTAGCTGCTTCAGGATTCATCACCAATCTGGCTGAGATTACAGATGCAGAGGATGAAGACGGAAATCATCCACCAGATGATGACTCTGATCCAGACAGCAACCCGGACAACGACGGCCCGGCAACAGATGATGAAACAGACAATGAGAACAATGATGAGGACGACAGTGATCCTGAAACCATAGTTGTTGAAAATGATCTATTTGACCTTGCGCTTGTGAAGCAGTTGCACGAGGCCCAGCCCGCTGTAGTCTCTGCCGGAGATTTGGTGACCTATACTATTACCGTATTCAATCAGGGTACAGTAGCTGCTTATAATATTGACGTAGTAGACTACATCCCAGGTGGCATGAGTCTGGCAGATGCCGATTGGACTGCTTCTGGAAATCAGGCTACGACCACTATCGCAGGTCCTGTTCCTCCAGGAAGTCAAACCAGCGTGGACATTACACTCCAGGTGGATGCAGACTTTGCAGGCGGTGAGCTTGTCAACGTGGCAGAAATTGCAGATGCCGAAGATGAGTCAGGAGATCATCCTGAGGATTGGGATAGTAATCCTGACCAGAACCCAGACAATGATGCGGGAGGTAATCCGGATGGAGACTCTGACGACGTAGTTGATGGTGATGGAACCGGCGCTCCTGGTTCTGAAAACCCTGCTACTGATGAAGATGATAGCGACCCAGCCACTGTTGTTGTGGATGTATTCGATTTGGCTTTGACCAAAACTCTGGCTTTTGGCCAGGATGCTACTTTGCAACAGGGCGATCAAGTGACCTTCATAATCACGGTTTACAACCAGGGATCCATCGATGCCTACAATATCGAAGTTGTGGACTACATTCCGGATGGTTTAATTTTGAGCGACAATAATTGGTTGGTTTCGAATGGTAATGCCATCACAAACATCGCAGGACCACTTGCTGCAAGCAACTCCATTGCGATTCCAATAACATTTACTGTTACGGCTAGTTCTGGCGACATTGTAAACCTCGCGGAAATCAGTGGTGCAGAAGACGAAAACGGGGATGTCATAGAAGATCCGGATTCCACTCCAGACAAGCAACCAGATAACGATGCTGGTGGAAATCCAGAAGGAGATTCCAATGATGAAACTGGAGGAGATGGAACAGGTACACCACAGAGCAGTGACCCATCTACAGACGAAGATGACAGTGATCCAGAGGTAATTACTGTTGAAGAAGCACACTTCGATTTGGCACTGATCAAGCAATTGGCATCCGGGCAACCCGAGCACTTCATGGTTGGTGACGATATCACCTACATGATCACAGTGTTTAATCAAGGATCAATCGATGCTTACAATGTATTGATCAACGACTACTTGCCAGCTGGCCTGGTACTAAATGACTCTGATTGGAATTACGATGGTCAGCAGGCCAGCTATTCAATTGCGGGTCCAATAGCAGCAGGAGCCAGCATAGCCATAGAAATCACCTGTACCATTAGCGAGTCAGGAGACTTGGTAAATGTTGCAGAAATTAGCGGTGCGGAAGATGAAAATGGTGATCCACAAGAGGATGTAGATAGTCAGCCAGATGATAACCCAGATAATGATGGTGGAGGTAAGCCAGACAGTCCGAGCGATGATGAGGTTGATGGCGATGGCAGCGATACACCTGGTGGAGAAAGCCCAACTGGTGATGAAGACGACAGCGATCCTGAAGTAATTACCGTAGTAGAAGATCACTTCGATTTGGCACTGATCAAGCAATTGGCATCTGGCCAACCAGAGAGCGTCATGGTGGGAGATGACATCACCTACATGATCACAGTATTCAACCAGGGGTCCATCGATGCCTACAATGTAACGATCAATGACTACCTGCCAAGCGGTTTGGTGCTAAACGATTCCGACTGGTCTTACGATGGTCAGCAGGCGAGCTATACCATGGCAGGTCCAATAGTCGCTGGTTCCAGCATGGCTCTGGAAATCACATGTACCATTACCGAGGCAGGTGATATTACCAACGTTGCTGAAATCAGTAGTGCCGAAGATGAAAATGGCGACCCACAAACTGATGGGGATAGCCAGCCAGATGATAACCCGGATAATGACGGTGGAGGAAAGCCAGACAGTCCGAGTGATGATGAGGTTGACGGTGACGGTAGCGATACCCCAGGTGGCGAAAATCCATCTGGGGATGAAGATGACAGTGACCCACATACAATCTCTGTGGAAGAACCTGTATTCGATTTGGCACTGCTCAAACAACTGGAAGCCGATCAGTCGGCAGTACTATCAGAAGGTGACCTGGTCAATTACGAGATAACTGTATTTAACCAGGGAGACATCAGTGCTTATAACGTCGAGCTGGTGGACTACATACCAGAAGGACTGCAATTGGCAGATTCCAGCTGGGAAATGCAAGGTTCGGATGCCGTAAAAACGATCACTGGACCGATTCCTCCAGGAGCAAGTGCAACTGTAGGTATAAGCTTCATTATTCTGGAAGGAACCGAAGGCACATTGATTAACTATGCAGAAATTACAGACGCACAAGATCCTGATGGCAATCACCCAGAAGATCAGGATAGTAATCCTGATAGCACACCAGACAATGATGCTGGTGGTGATCCAACGGGAGGATCTAACGATTCGGTCGATGGAGATGGAACTGGCTCTCCTTTAGGTAGTGATCCATCAACCGATGAAGATGATAGCGATCCAGAAGTCATCACAGTAACGGATGAGATCATCTATGACCTTGCGCTCATCAAGAGATTGTCACCAGGTCAATCTCCAAATGTGAGTCTAGGAGATATCGTTAGCTACACTATCATGGTATTCAATCAGGGTAATCAACCTGTCTACAATATCGAGGTGGTAGACTATATCAACGAAGCCTTTATACTGGTAGATGATGACTGGCAAATGGAAGGCAATAATGCAGTGCATACCATTGCTGGTCCACTATCACCAGGACAAAGCATGGATATAGAGATCAGTTTGCAATTAACTACAGCGGCCTCAGAAGGAGAGTTATTGAATGTTGCAGAAGTGACATCGGCAACCGATGAGTCCGGCGATCCGATAGAAGACGTTGACTCCACACCCGATACTGATCCGGACAACGATGGCGATGTGAAAGATGACGCCACAGATAGTTCAGACGATGATGAGGATGATCATGATACAGAAGTGATTGAAGTGAGCAAGGAAGTAGTAGATTTGTCATTGCTCAAAACGGTAAACAGTGGTCAAGCACAGAATGGTGATGAAGTTATCTACGAACTTACTGTATCAAATGCGGGACCTGACACGGCGACAGGCGTAGTAGTGGAGGACCTGCTACCAGCTGGTGTAAGTTTCTTGACTGCAAGTTCTTTAGACTATAATACAGGTACTGGTGCCTGGACGGTAGGTACGCTCGCAGCAGGACAATCAGAAACGCTTTATCTAACAGTAGCGGTCACTGCCACTTCTGGGACGATTTACAACTTGGCTCAGGTTAGTGAGCAAGACCAGCCGGATGTTGACTCAGAACCGGATAATATGAATCCAGATCCTGATGCAACGGATAAGGAAGATGATGAAGACATCGCCATCCTAATTATTGAAGAATTGGCAGCAGACGTAGCCTTGACCAAAGTGGTTAGCGATACCACTCCTGCTACTGGTGATCTGATCATCTACAGCATAGTGGTGACCAACCAGGGCAACCTGGATATCACCGGTTTGGTAGTCAATGACCAGTTACCTGAAGGGGTATCCTATGCAGGAGCGAGCGAAAGCAGTTATGATCCAGTAAGTGGTGACTGGTATGTTGGTGATCTGATGATCGGTGAAAGCAGATCACTTGACATTATGGCTGAAGTGATAGCCGGATCAGGAACAATCACCAACTTTGCAGAGGTAAAGGAGATGGATCAGGAAGATGTTGATTCAACACCTGACAACGGAGACCCCAACGGCGATCCTTCGGAGCAGGAAGATGATGAAGACATCGCGATCATTATTTTGAGTGATTGTCCTGGATTCCAGTCAAGCTATGAAGTACTATGTGATGAGAGTGGTGAATTCTACACTGTGATTGTTTCGCTTTCTCAGCCCGCTACCATCTCGGGAGACTACCAGGGACAGACAGATTCCGGATTTATCCTGGGGCCGAACGCTAATGGAACCCCATTCGCTTTCAGTGCCACTTCTGAAGACGGTTGTGTCATTACTATAGAAGAGACCCCCGCTGAATGCATTAAACTGGCGGTTGAATTGATCAACTTCTTTGGTTCCAGTCAGGACAATGGTAATCTATTGAGCTGGCGAGTAGCCTCTGAACAAAACAGTGACTATTACACCCTATATCGCTCCGTTGATGGAATAAACTTCACCCCAATACTGGAGCAGCGGGCAGTAGGAAACAACAGCACAGCGATGAGCTATGATCATCTGGACAACTACCTCGAAGCAGGTGTTGTATACTACAGCCTGACGGAGACCGACTTTGATGGCCACACAGAGCACCTCGGTCTGATTAGCCTGGAACGAAGCACATCGGCTAGTGAGTTGATTTCAATCAGTCCACTACCTGCGCACGAGTTCCTCGATGTACTCTTCGATTCTGATCGCAATCAATCGGTGGATTTGCAATTATACGACAGCAGCGCACGTCTAATCTTCGACTTCAAGGAAGAAGCTCAAGCAGGGCGAAACCGCAGCACGATAGATATGAGCATTTACAGTCCTGGAGTCTACTTCATCGTACTTGATCTCAATGGTCAACGACACATTGAAAAGATTGTGAAGCAGTAAATCAAGGCATGAACTGAAATTACAAGGGTCCTCATTAATTGGAATGAGGGCCCTTTTTGTGATTTGTAGCGCAGCGCTGCTCCAGCGCGTAATGGGGCTCCCTGCTTTCCGTTCCAATAGTGGCACTGCGCAGGTCTTCGCTGCCGCGCTGCCATGGGCTGCTCTTGAGGAGCAGCCCATGGCAGCGTGGCGCTCAGTACCTTTGCAGCACCACTATTTCCTCTGCAATCAGGGCTATTTAGATACAACACACCACCGCAGAACCAGGAATAATACTCCAGTGCGAGGGCATACAAATTGCAGGCCTGGCCGAAAAGTCCCATTGGCTTTTACTCACTTCCGAGCGCAGTCGGAAGAGCCCATTGCTGATATTCAAAACGGTTGATAGTCAGTGACTTGAGTATTGAGTGTGCCTCACTTCGTGGTTCGCCTTCAACGGGCACTTTGACCAGCGACAATTGAAGACTCCTATGCGGGTTTTCACTCACTCTCGAGTGCCAACAGAGGACCCCAATGGACCATTACTTGCGCGTACAGCTCTTAGATAAGCACTAGGATCTGCACACACCTAATTTGGAGTGGCTACAAATAAGAGTACTCTATGAGGCAAATTCCATAAATATTGTGCATCTTTTTTTGTGAGCGTGCCACTGCACTTGCCAAATAGCCGGGGGCGCAGCGATATGAGCCGCCCTGGAAGCGTGGCGGATGCCGCTTGCAGGAGGCTCGGCCTCAAGCCGAGACTACTGCAAGCGAGCAGAAGCAGCTGACAGGGTGGTGAATAAAGCGGAGCACGCGTAGCCCGCCCGAGCGTACGACTAAGTTTCGCTCCAAAATAATTACTATCTAAATTGAAGACTCATCCATATACATTATAGGACTATTGATGCCTTAGATAAGAAGTCAAATTTTCGAAGTCCATTTGTACTAGTTTTTGGACGAATTGTTTGCTTGCGAAATCAGTCTTGGCGGTGGAGCTCTGAGTCGGGATATTTGCAGCGTTTAGGCATTATGCCAAGCAGCAATATTACATACGAACCCACTGAAATATAGCGAAAGGAATAACAAGTTAAGAATTGTTTAACTGCGTAACAATGTGTGGCAGGGAGTTTGCATTGGGCAGGCCATCTAATCATGAAATCACACAATGTTATGAGAACGCTGCAGGCGTACTTCGGAAGCGCTGTGCCTATACCTCACACGTGGCGCAGGACTGGTTTTGGGAGTACCAATAAACTTCTCTTTTTAGTATTCTGCTTATTCGTTCTATCTATTGCCACACAGGCACAGACTTATATTGAGACCTCGGTCATTCAGGGAGGGGAATCATATGAAGGTCCAAATTGTATGGCAAGTTACAATGGCGAAACCTATATGTTTGGATCGACAGGGTCGGCGGACTTTCCGGTAACGACTTCGGCCATCTACGCTGGAGATTCGGATGGTTTTCTTGTTCGTTTTGATGCTGACGGAAATATCGTTTCGTCGACCTTGATTGGCGGCTCTGGTCAAGAAATTATCAGAGACATGAGCATTACGAATGGGATAGTACACTTGGTGGGAACGACAAGTTCGCCGGATTTTCCCACCACGGACGGTACTAGTTTTTCAGGAGCGCGTGACGCTTTTTACGTTCAAACAGATTTGGCCGGAAATGTTTTGTATTCCACTTTAATTGGTGGAACCGGTGACGAAAGTAAAGTATTTGTGGAGTCGGATGGCTCGGATGCACACATCATTGTCAACACTTCTTCGTCTGATGCCTTGGTCACAGATGGTTCGGCATTGTCAGGAGCATCAGATCTGCTCTATTTGAACTATTCTACAGGTGCCACACTTCAGCATGCTGGATATCTGGGAGGTTCAGGCACTGATCGTGCCGATCAACTAGTGCTAGATTCGGGGTTGCTATACATCTCCGGTACGACTAATTCCTCTGATCTACCTACTACAGGCGCTAGTTCATTTTCAGGCGCCAGTGACAGCTTTGTCATGAGTTTGGATGCCAATACAAATATTAATTTCCTTAGCTATTTGGGTGGTACAGGAGGAGAAGATAGCAACATTGCTTTAGAAGTAGAAAATGGAATTGCTCACCTTTTGGTGTTGACCAGTTCAACAGATTTTCCGATTACCAATGGTACTCTCGTTGATGGTGATAGTGACTACGTATATGTACAGCTTGATGCTGCGGGTAGCATCGCTGCTTCCGGAAGCATTCACACTCCTGGAGCGGAGGACGATGCGGGCAAGCAGCCGATGGATATAGTGGATGGCGAAGCTTATATATTGATTACTACAGAATCTTCCGACGCTCCCGTAACAAATGGTTCGACAATATCTGGAGATGAGGATATGCTATATGTGCATATGAATTCTAATGCCAACATAGTGTTTGCAACTTATCTTGGAGGCTCAGCAAGCGAAAATGCGCATGGCATTCAGGTGGATTCAGGAGTGGTTCACATTCTGGGAACATCCTCTGCATCAGATTACCTGGTAACCAACGGAAGTTATCAGAGTGGAAGTATTGACATGGTATATACAAAGATGGATCCGATGGGAAACATCGAATACTCGACATATCTTGGCGGTGAAGGAGCTGAACAGGCTAATACGCTATTGGTAGAAAACGGAAATGCTCTTGTTGCTGGTTCAACCCGCTCATTTGCTTTTCCAGTAACAAACTCAACCAGCTATAATGCTGCTAGCGGCAATACAACGGATATTATCTATACTTCTTTGGAACTCTGTGGCAACAATTATGATCTAGGCACTGGTTTGGTAAGTCCAGCTAGTCAAACCGTTTGTCAATTAGGACTGGTGGGAATCGTGGAAGCAGATGAAGTGACAGCCTCTTCTGACGCCCTACCTCAACTTTTTGTAAATGGGGTAGCCACAAGTCAGGTACCTGTAGAAGCCAGTTACCAGTGGCAGGAGGCACCCTCTCCTACTGGACCTTGGGCTGATGTGGCGGGTGCGGTGTTATCAAGCTTTTCTCCGCCGCCTTCATCAACTGACGCTTACTACAGAAGAGTTGCCACTAACAGCAAGTGTTGCGGTGGAGGTATTGTGGCCACTAGTGAGGTTACAGCAGTTTTGGTTACAGAGGACATTGCTCCTGAAGCTGATGCTGGAGGAGTATTCAATACTTGTCCGGGCACAGCTGTAACATTGGGCGGAGTTTCCACGGCTATTGGCGGAACAGCTCCCTATACCTATGAATGGGATTACGGCGCAGCTAATGTTGCAAATCCAACTGTAACTCCAACCGAGAATACAATCTATACCGTGACCGTGACAGATGCGAACGGTTGTCAACAGATAGACCAGGCATTGGTAAATACTTACATTGCCGACGCCGGGGTGGCTTCCAACAATTGTGCTGGAGATCCTGTACAAATTGGAGCTAGTCCCATTCCGGGGGTCAGTGGCGTGCAGTACTCCTGGTCACCTGTCACAGGTTTGAGTTGCAGTGACTGTGCTCAGCCAATGGCCAATCCTGGATCTTCAACGACTTATACATTGACGCTGACAATACCGGTGACTGGTGGTGGTACTTGCCAGACGACTGATACTGTAGAGGTAAATCCGATACCGGCGCCTTCTACAACAGAATTTGCGGGTCCGGATGTAGTGATTTGTCTTGGTGACACTGCACCAATCGGCACAGGAGCAGATCCTGGATTTACCTATACCTGGGCCCCGGGAAACTATCTGCCAGCGAATACTCAGGCTGTGGCGACTTTTACTCCAGGAAGTCTTGAAATGCCAAGTCCCAATCCGATTACCTATTTTTTAACTGCAAGAAACGAAAGCTGTACTTACGTGGACCAGATGGAGGCTGCTGTCATAGAGGCAAGAGCAGGGGAAGACGGATGCGGACCGAGAATCATTGGAGAGCCAGATCGGACACCTGATATTGACGAGACCTATACCTGGGTTTTACTGTCTGGTCCAGGTAATTTTACCGGCGTGACTAATCAGCCGCAGGTGCCGGTCTCTGGCTCAGACTCAGAACCGTCCGTGTATCAATTAACTGTGAGCTATAATGGTCATTCTTGTGTTGATGAAGTGATTGTACCCCCTTGTGGTTGTAGCGTCGGCATAGAGTTTACTGCTCCATTCGGATGTCCGGATTTCGGCTTGAATAATGGGCAGGTAGCGCTGACGGCGACTCCAGCTGACAACTCTGTGCCAGATGCTTCACAGTTGAATTTCACCTGGTCCCCGGCAGAAGGACTGAGTGCCACTACGGGTCAGACTGTGTATCTCACTGATGATGTAGAGCGCACTTATACCGTAACGATGTCCAGCCCCCACAATTCAAGCTTCAACTGTTCTTCTTCAATTGAAGTAAATCCACCTGCATGGTCATTGCCAGTGTTTACCTCGGAGGATCAATCTACTTGCTCGGGAGAGCCTGTCCAAATTGGAGACGCACCTGTTGCAGGATACTCCTACGAATGGTCTGGACAAGTCCTTTCTAACAATACCGTTTCGAATCCAATAGCCACAGCAACTTCCACAACAGAATATACCGTATTGGTCACCGACATACTTTCTGGTTGTACGGTAAGAGACACCACCATTGTGGAAATCCTCAATACACAGGCGGATGCTGGAGAAGATCATTTGGTCTGTGATAACGGCATTATTCAATTGGGTGGATCTCCGGCAGCACCGAATACGAGTTATTCCTGGACTCCATCGAATGCAAACTGGCAAAATGGCAGCAATGAATTCGATGCAGAGCCTGAGGCTCTAGTAGCCATCTCTACTACATTCATACTTACCGCAACCGATGACATTCTTGGCTGTGCAACTCAAGATACCGTCGAGGTTGTCGTGGCCGATCCGGTCCCGGCTTTCGAACTGCCAGAACTGAACTATTGTCCTTCTTCCGGACCGCTGACCATTGGTGAGGAAGTACCACAAGGTCTTACTTACAACTGGGTTCCAGCAAGTCTGTTGGATGATGCGACAGCAAGAAGTCCTCAAGTATTGAACCCACCTAGCACTCCAACTACATTTATCTTAAATGTCAATAATGCAGCGGGATGTGCTTCGATTGTGACACAAACGATTGTGCCTGCTAATGAAGCTCCAGAACCAGGAACTAATGTTGTCATGTGTTTAGGCGAAGTAGCAGCATTGGGAAGCTCGGCTAATCCTACTGGTGCTGGCATTTCCTACTCCTGGTCCCCAGCTACTGGTCTTGATAATCCTATCAGTCCGAATCCGAACTTTGAGCCAACCGAGACCGGAGCATACACTTTTACACTTTCCAAAACTGAGGATGGTTGTACAAGCACTGCTTCGATCAACGTAACGGTAAATGAACTCTCCCTTCCAGCGCTCAGCTCTACAACGGTTTGTGAAGGATCCTGTGTGCAAATTGGAACAGAGGCGCAATTTGGTGTTGAGTATTTTTGGTCTCCAACCACTGGGCTTAACGATGCAAATGCCTCAATAGTAACAGCTTGCGTAAGCGAGACGACCACTTACACCCTGACAGCTGTGGGGGCGAATGGTTGCATAGCAAGCAGGGAGGTGACAGTCGGTGTAAATCCCGTACCTGCTCCGGAAGTGACCGTACCTATGTTGGAAGCTTGCCTTGGGGATACCGGGTTGACACTTGATCCGCAAATCACACCTACAGGCAATTACAGTTTTGTTTGGGGTCCGAATGACGGAACGCTAAGCGACATCTATTCATCTAACCCAACGATCTATTTAACTGGCATAGGAACAAAAAGCTATGAACTTTTAGTCACAGACCTTGAAACAGGTTGCTCGACTTCTGCAGTTGCAGAGGTACAGGTTGAGCTTTGCCAACCCTGCAGCGTTGTGATCACTAATGTGACCGTAGGCACATGTAACTACAATGATCCAAACAGCGAATCGCTGGTGGATGTAGAGGTCATTTGGGCAGAAGCGCCTGAAGGGGAAACACTGGAAGTGAGCATCGGAAGCTCCGTTGTCACCATTGATCCAACTACCACGAGTTCCCCAGCAAATGTTCAGTTTCTCGTGAGCGCGGATGCTTCAGTCGCAAATCCAATTTCGGCCGAATTTACCGGCGGAACTTGTGGCGATTCTGATTTCTTTAATGCTCCTCCAGACTGTGAGCCGGAACACATTTTTGATCTGGCCCTATCAAAAGTAATTGATCTGGATGCAACTCCGGGGCCTTTTGCGCCAGGCTCGCTGGTTACTTTTGAGATCGAAGTTCTAAATCAGGGAACGGTAGACGCCACAGAAATACAAATCAGCGACTACATTCCATCCGGTTTGGGCTTGAACGATGCCAATTGGACGGCAAGTTCAGGCGTGGCGACATTGAATACTCCTATAACTTCATTGGCAGCAGGTGGCAGTACGACGGTGGCTATCTCATTTATCATCGACTCAAATTTCAGTGGTACAAATTTGGTAAATGAGGCCGAGATTTCTGCTGCCAGCAATGATTTTGGCTTGCCGGACATCGATAGCACAGCAGATGCGAACTCAGGAAATGATGCAGGGGGTAATCCCGAATCGCCTTCAGATAATTCTGTTGATGGGGACGGTACTGGAGTTGCCGACGATAGCATTGCAGCAACAGATGAAGATGACGCAGATCCTGCACTTGTGCAGGTTTCTCAGGTTTTCGATCTTGCTCTGACAAAGGTGCTGGATGTCACTGCCACTCCAGGACCTTTTGCTCCTGGTACTGCCGTAACCTTTGAGATCGAAGTTTACAACCAAGGTAGCCTTGCCGCCAGCAATATTACGATCAGTGACTACATTCCTTCGGGGCTAATATTAAACGATTCTGCCTGGTCGGCAGTAGGGTCAGTGGCGAGCCTTAATAGCCCGATCGCATCATTGGCTCCTGGGGCAAGTATAAAGCTTTCCGTCAGCTTTACCATCGATTCCGGATTTACTGGAAGTTCAATTGTAAATGTGGCCGAAATCTCATCGGGGGAAAATGTGCTAGGGCTCGATGATGTGGATTCTGCTCCAGACACGGACATGAGCAATGATGCAGGAGGCGCTGTTGGAACGCTAAGTGACAATTCGATCAATGGAAACGGGACTGGAACCCCAGAAGATACTAATGCGGCTACTGATGAGGATGATGCAGATCCCGTTGAAATACCGGTATTGCAAACCTTTGATTTAGCATTGATCAAGCAGATCGATACAAGCCTAAGTCCGGGACCCTATTTGCCTGGCTCAAGCCTTAGCTTTCTGATAGATATCACAAATCAAGGAACACTTAATGCAACAGATATCCAAATCAGTGACTATATACCGGCAGGATTGATCCTTAATGATTCGCAGTGGTCTGCAACGGCAGGCATAGCTACCCTCAATACCCCAATTGCCAGCCTCGCTGCTGGAGCAAGCACACAAGTATCCATTACATTCACCATAGACAGCAACTATCAGGGTAGCACTTTGGTAAACACTGCTGAAATCAGTGAAGCAAGCAACGAGGCGGGTCTTCCGGACATAGATTCTCAAGCGGATGCAAATCCTAACAATGATGCTGGTGGAAGTCCAGAGGGAGCTTCGGATAATGTTACTGTTGGTGATGGAACAGGTGTCCCAAATGATAATGAACCATTAAGCGATGAAGACGACGCAGATCCTGCGCTAGTAAACGTACAGCAGGAGTTTGACCTTGCATTGACAAAGGTGCTGGATACGGCAAGCACTCCTGGACCTTTCTCTCCGGGCGATGCTGTTACTTTTTTAATTACCGTGTACAATCAGGGTAGTCTGGATGCTACTATGGTGCAGGTGAGCGATTACACTCCGACAAGTCTGACTCTAAATGATGCAGCATGGAGTTCTGTAGCTGGCATCGCGATGCTCAATGAGCCGATAAGCTCAATTCCTGTTGGTGGCAGCACGACTGTTTCTATATCGTATATCATCGATGCCACAGCACCTAATGGTTCGATGGTAAATGTGGCTGAAATAAGTGCTGCAGAAAATGCACTTGGTAAATCAGACAAGGATTCAGTACCAGACGCTACAAATGGAAATGATGCCGGCGGAGACCCTTTGGCTGACTCGGATAATGAAGTCGACGGAGATGGGACAGGGATTCCGGGTGGCTCTGTTGGGATCACTGATGAGGATGATGCCGATCCGGAATTGATCGAAATCTTTGACTGTAGTTTTGACTTCGGAACTGCGCCCTTGCAACTTTGTTCCGGTGATTGCATCAGCCTGCCGATTGACATTGCGGATGCTGATCTTAGCTCGGCTGAGATTATCTGGCTGCCAGAAACGAATCTGGATCTATCGGATCCAGCAAATGCGATCTATTGTGGTTTGGAAAATGCTACTTATACAGTTAGCGTAACACTGAGCAACGGATGCTCAGCCAGTTCTTCCATAGAGTTGGAAGTATTGTCAACTCCTCCAGTAAGTATTTCTGGTGAAACCAGCGTATGTGCGTCAGGCTCTCCCATTACGATCACAGCCACTGCTGGATATCAGAATTACCAGTGGTTCCTCGAGAATCCAAATGGCGATGATCCCTTGCTACAAACAGGCAACAGCGAAGTTTACAGTGTAACAGCTCAAGGAAATTACTATGTAGTGGTCGATGATGGTGGGGCTTGTCCCGGCACTTCTACTGCCTGGACTGTAACTGAAGATCCGTGCTATGCTTGCCTGGGTGACAACACCTGGATAGACTGTAATAGTAACGGTCTTTTGGAAGATGGCGAGACCATGCTGGGAGGGGTGCAAGTCTCCCTTTACAATGCAACAGGCGACTTCATAGGCTCCGAAATTACTAATGCCTCCGGTTATTATCTCTTCGATGATATTCTGCCAAACGATTCCTATTACCTGATCTTTTCAGCACCGACAGGATTGACGATTAGTACATCGGCAGGACTACTAGGTGATGCCGATAATAACGATGCAGATGCCAATGGGCAAACTGCCCTAATTAGTCTGTCTGATAATGAATGCAACTACGATGTGGACGCTGGATTTTATCCTGGTGAATTGCCTGGCATAGATGAAAGCAACTTCCCGGTTATTTGTGAAGGGGACCAGCTCGAACTCTGCGTTACAGAAAACTGGCCTTCTTACCAATGGTACCAGGCCGTCGACCCCTTATCACCAGATCCGGTGAATGATCAACTGATGGCTGGAGAGACGATGAGATGTTATGAACCTACCGAGACCGGTTCCTATTACGCAATGACAGGTAGTGCGTTCTGCGATGTGATTACGCCAACAGTTGATGTTATTGTCAATCCATTACCAGAGGCCAGTATCAATTTGGTAGGAGCAGCGGAGTTTTGTGAAAGTGATTTTGTAACACTACAAGCTTCGCCGGGAGGCGCCGACAATTATGATTTTCTTTTGAATGGTTCAACGCTTGTGCAGACAGGTGTCAATGACTCCTATGTAGCTACTGAAGCGGGAGACTACTCCGTGATCGTCACAGATGCCAACGGATGTTCGGCTAATTCTCCTGAAGTCGCTATCACTGTGAATGCAAACCCAGAGCCTGGTTTTACACTGGATGGACCAAGCACCTTCTGTGAGCCGGGAGACATCCGGGTGACTGTTGATCCTGGATACGATAATTACGATTGGTACCTGGATGGCGTTCTGGTGCAAAGCGGTACAACAGACTTCTATGATATAAGTGCAACAGCACTAGTAACAGTGGAGGTCACTGATGGATTGGGATGTATCGGATTCATGGAAGAGATCGAAGTAAACGTACTGCCTCAACCAGAGCCATTCATTTATCCGAAT
This sequence comes from Chitinophagales bacterium, assembly GCA_020629005.1. Classification (GTDB taxonomy): domain Bacteria; phylum Bacteroidota; class Bacteroidia; order Chitinophagales; family UBA2359; genus JAHDDV01. The sequence goes on along the minus strand of JAHDEE010000009.1, from coordinate 43,130 downwards.
GGCCCCTCGACTTTCTGTGAAGGAGAGGAAGTGCTGTTATCGATCATTGGCGCATACTCTATGTATCAGTGGTATCTGGATGGTGTTGCTATTCCAGGTGCAATAGCTAGTATCTACACAGCAAGCGAGGCAGGAAATTACACTGTATTTGTTGATGATCTAAATGGATGTAGTGGAACAACCGCTCCATTTCCGATCACTGTAAATGCTGGTCCTTCGCCAATGATCACAGCTCCCTTGGGACTCCAGGTATGTGAGGACAGTGTTCCACTATTTCTGGAAGCGAATGCCGGATTTGATGATTATAAATGGTACTACAATGGTGTTCTGCTTGTGCAAAGCGCTGCATCTAATGTCTATGAAGCTAATCTTGCTGGTGTGTACACAGTTGAAGTACTGGATGCCAATGGCTGCTCGGGTACAAGTACTGCCGTGCAAGTGCAAATTGATCCACTACCAGTAGTCGATATTGATGTAACTGAAAGTGCCATTTGTGAAGGAGAAAGTACACAGCTTCTTGCCGCTGGAGGTGGAACCTATAATTGGATACCAAACGACGGAACGCTTTCTTGCGCCAATTGTGCGAATCCGGTTGCCAATCCACTGACCACAACTTACTACACTGTTGAGGTGGTCGATGTAAATGGATGTGTGAACCTTGCACAGAAGCTGATTACCGTGTATCCAGCTCCGAAGCCTGGTATCGCAATTGAAGCAGCAGAAATATGTGAAGGCGAAAGTACTTTGATTGAAGCGACACCAGGATTTGTTTCCTATGAATTCTATCTAGATGGGATCATTGTACAAAGTGGAGCATTGAATGAACTTACTGCAACACAAGCTGGTGATTACTCAGTGCTTGTATCTAGTGAAGAAGATTGTGAAGGTCTGAGTGACATTGTTTCTCTGACTATTAACCCCTTGCCAAATCCAGTACTCGGTGCTGCTTCTGCAAATCCTGTTTGTGTTGGATCTTCTGTGCACTTAGAAGTGACCGCAGGTTATGAGAGCTACCAATGGTTTGTAGATGGAGAATTGATTCCACTTGAAACCAGCAACCAATTGGAGGCTGAGAAAGCAGGGATTTACACGGTGTCTGTATTGGATACCGAAAGCTGTGCTGCCACCTCAAATACAATTGAGGTAGAAGTCAATGAGAAGCCGGAACCTCAGATTCTTGTGCAAGGCTCCTCCAGTGTCTGTCCAGGCGAGGAGGTCGTGCTTAACGTGTCCGGTGGATTCCTTAGCATTCAGTGGTACCTTGATGGCAATATGTTGATCGGTGAAAATTCTCCAGTATTGCTTGCGACTGTGCCGGGAGATTACACAGCCGAAGTTGTCTCTGCTGATGGCTGTGCAGGGCTTAGCGAAATGGTAAACGTCACCAATGAGCAAACAGTCATTCCTCAAGTGCTTATCGACGGTGAGAATCCGGTTTGTGAGGGAGAGACAGTCAATCTCTCACTCAATGGAACAGATTATTATCAAGTTACCTGGTATCTGGATGGTATCGAAGTTCAATCCGGCTTTCAAGCAAATTTGGAAACTGCTGTGCCTGGAAATTATTGGGCAGTAGTGGAAGACAACAGTGGTTGCACTGCCAATACAGCTAGTATTGAATTGGAAACCAAATCTTGCGACTTTGATTTGGCTTTACAAAAGACCTTGGCTCCGACCCAATCCGAAAATGTGGCAACAGGAGAAGCAGTAGACTTTGCGATCACATTGATCAATCAAGGGGACATAGATGCCTATGATATTGAGATTGTGGACTACATTCCAACTGGTTTTGTCCTGACAGATAGCGATTGGCAATCAATTGGAGGCAACGCTACCTATCAGTTGCCTTTCCTTGCTGCAGGCTCTTCTTCGACTATAGAAATTACCTTGACGGTAACTACTGCTTCAGAAGCAGGTGCACTGATAAATTTTGCAGAGATTTCCTCAGCAGCAGCAGAAGATGGGACCATTGGCAATGATATCGATTCGACTCCGGATCAAGACGACAGCAATGATGCAGGAGGAAATCCTGGCACTGGCTCGGATGATTCTATAAGTGGTGATGGAACGGGAATTTCTGGAGATAGTTCCGGTACGGGTGACGAGGATGACCATGACCCAGCAGAGGTAAATGTTGAAATCTTCGATCTGGCATTGGTCAAAACTCTTGCACTTGGCCAGCAGTCTACAGTCTCAGGCTCAGAAGCTGTGACATTCACAATAGAGATTTTCAATCAGGGAAATGTAGCAGCTAGTAATATTTCTATAGTCGATTATATACCGACTGGATTAATCCTCAATGACACCAACTGGAATATGTCCGGCAATTATGCCACCACAACGATACCAGGGCCACTGGCATCAGGTGATACAGAAACGGTCGATATCACATTTTCGATTGATCCAGATTTCGCCGGAGGAACGATAGTCAACTTCGCGGAAATCGCGGACGCAAGAGATTCTGAGGGCAACATAGTAAGCGATGTTGATAGCGATATGGATAGCAATGATACCAATGATGCTGGTGGAGCTCCGGACAGTGCCGCAGACGATTCGATAGACGGTGATGGAAGCGGTACCCCTGGAGATACAGGTGATGTTGGAGATGAAGATGACCATGATCCTGCTCTAATCAATGTAAAGGTCTTTGACCTTGCTTTGGCGAAGACCCTGGCTTCAGGACAATCGGCCAATGTGCTTCCTGGGCAAATTGTAACTTATACCATTCAGATCATCAATCAGGGATCAGTGCCCGCCACAAATGTGGAAATCATTGACTACCTACCAGCGGGCATGTCACTGGCTGATGCTGACTGGACAGAGCAGGGAAACACGGCAAGTACCGTGATTCCTGGACCAATCGCTCCGTTCGGTGGCTACGCGGCAGTTGATATTTCTGTACGTATTGACGAAGGTGTGACAGCTGGTGACCTGGTCAACTTTGCTGAAATTGCAAATGCTCAGGATGATGAAGGTAACACGGCAATAGACAAAGATTCTACTCCTGATTCAAATCCCGATAATGACGCCGGAGGTGCGCCAGATTCCCCAGCCGATAATGAAACGGAAGGAAATGGAACTGGAGAAATCGCCGGTGCCGATGATGCGGGAGATGAAGATGATCATGATCCGGAATTAGTTACACTGGATCCTGTTTTCGATCTCGCACTGGTAAAACGATTGGCAACAGGTCAGCCAAGCATCGTCTCTTCAGGTGACGAGGTGACCTTTAGTATTTCGGTGACCAACCAAGGCAATATCACAGCGATGAATGTTGAAGTCACGGATTATATTCCATCAGGAATGCAACTCAACGATCCTGACTGGACTGCTGTTGGTTCTAATGCCAGCATACTGCTACCAGGACCAATCATGCCAGGAGAAACACTTTCCGTAGACATTAGTCTGACTGCATTATCGGTAGGAGAACTTGTAAATGTAGCTGAGATAAGCGCAGCGCAGGATGAAGAAGGTAATCAAGCAACAGACATAGATAGTACTGCTGACTCCGATAGCAGCAATGACGGAGGTGGTTCCGTGGGTTCACCTTCAGATAACTCCCTTGATGGTAATGCCACAGGTGCGCCGGGCGATACTTCCCCAACCACAGATGAAGATGACAGTGATCCGGCAATGGTGACTGTAGGTGAGCAATTTGATCTTGCCTTAAGCAAGACACTCGCAGAGGGACAAGCGCAAAGTGTGAATTTAGGAGACCAGGTTACTTACACAATCACAGTTTACAACCAGGGTAATGTTGATGCATACAATATTGAACTAATCGACTACTTACCTCAAGGATTAGTACTGAGTGATTCCAATTGGACATCAACCGGACAGGTAGCAACTACTGTGCTTGCAGGTCCGATTGCAGCAGGATCATCTGCTTCGGTAGATATCACCGTTACGGTCATTGCAACCTCCGGCACACTAGTCAATTATGCAGAGATTACGGATGCCGAAAATGCTAATGGAGACCATCCTGAAGACATAGACAGCACACCTGATGCAATCGATGGCAATGATGCCGGCGGAGATCCTACTACATCCACGAATGACGAGACGAATGGAAATGGAACAGGCGAACCCGGAGGTTCCGATCCATTAACGGACGAGGACGATCATGACCCGGAGATTGTAATAGTCTCAGAAGTATTTGATTTAGCTTTGATTAAACAATTAGCGTCTGGGCAGTCGGCCACTGTCAATCCGGGTGATGATGTCGATTTTGTGATCAGCATCCAGAATCAAGGAAATATTGATGCACACAATGTTGTGATTATCGATTATATCCCAGAAGGTTTCTCACTCAATGACAGTGATTGGACGATTGCTGGAGAGCATGCGATGATCACGATTCCTGGACCAATAGCGGCGGGAGCCACTGCCAATGTTGAAATTACATTAACTGCCGGAGCTGAAGCAGGTACTGCGGTAAATGTGGCCGAAATCGTTTCAGCCGAAGATGATCAGGGAGGCAACCCGATAGATGAAGATAGTACGCCGGATACTGATCCAAACAACGATGCAGGTGGTGCCGTAGATACTACAGCCGATGATGCAACTGGAGGTGACGGAACTGGCGCACCTGGATCTGATGATCCCGTGGGAGACGAAGACGATAGCGACCCAGCTTCGGTAACTATTAACTCGAATGAAGTGTTCGACCTTGCCTTGATAAAAACACTTGCTCCCGAACAAAGCGCTGATCTACAGGCTGGAGATGAAGTTAGCTTCAGTATCACGGTTTACAATCAGGGAAGCATAGATGCATATGACGTTCAGATTGTAGATTATATTCCAGAAGGACTACAGCTTGCTGATGGGGATTGGACCCTTACAGGTGACAACGCTTACACTGTGATTCCGGGCCCGCTAATGGCCGGCTTATCTACTACAGTTGAAATTACATTTATTATCACGGGAAGCAGTGAGCATATGGTCAATATCGCCGAGATCGCTGACGCCAAAGACGAAAACGGAAATGACATTCAGGACGTAGATAGCAATGCAGATAACATTCCCGACAACGATGCAGGTGGGCAACCAGATGGGACCACCGATGATGAAGTGAATGGAAATGGTCAAGGCTCGCCAAATGAGGACAATCCAATGACGGATGAAGATGACAGTGATCCTGAAACACTCACCTTGCAAGGTTTTGATCTTGCATTGATCAAGCAGTTAGCAGATGGGCAAACACCAATTGTTGCAGCCGGAGATGAAGTTACCTTTACGATCACGATTTACAATCAAGGGACAGAGCAAGTGCAAAATGTCGAACTGATTGACTATTTGCCAACCGGAATGAGCTTGAATGATCAGGATTGGAATGCACAGGGTAATACAGCAACGATTACCATCCCGGGTCCGATCGCACCAGATACCTCTGCTAACGTAGATATCACGGTCGTGGTTTCAGGGGAGGCTGGGACATTAACCAACATTGCCGAGATAATGGATTTCGAAGACGAGTTTGGAAATCATCCTCCAGATCAGGATTCAAATCCTAATGCGAATCCGCAGGATGATGGACCGGTCTCAGATGATGTGACAGATTCTTCCAACAACGATGAAGATGACCACGATCCTGCTACTGTCACCATCAGCGAACAGGAAGTCTTCGACCTGGCACTGATTAAAACCCTGGCTGCCGCACAGGACCCAACAGTTGCCACAGGAGAGCAAGTAGAATTTGCCATTACTATATACAATCAAGGTACGGTGGATGCCTACAATGTGGAAATTGTGGATTACATCCCGCAAGGATTGCAAGTCGATGATCCAGCATGGTCAGTTTTAGGTACTACAGCGACCTACAACATTCCAGGCCCCATTACAGCTGGAGGATCAGAAACGATTTTCATAAACATGACAGTTACTGGTACAAGCGACAATATGCTGAACGTAGCAGAAATTGCCTCTGCCGAAGACCAAAACGGAGCACAGCCCCTGGATGTCGATAGCACTCCAGACACGGATATGAATAATGATGCAGGAGGAGATCCCAACGGAAACTCAGATGACGCCATTGATGGCAACGGAGGAGGACAGCCGGGTGGAGATGATCCGCTTACCGATGAAGACGACAGTGATCCGGCAATTGTACAACTGGATAATTTTGACCTGGCTTTGACTAAAACACTGGCAGCAGGACAGAGTACAACTGTGATGGTCGGTGACCTGGTTGAGTACGACATTACGGTCTACAATCAAGGAACAGTTGCAGCCTATGAAATTGAAATTATCGACTACATTCCTACTGGCTTACAGCTACAGGATTCAAACTGGTTCTCTGCTGATGGAAGTACTGCTACGGCAACTATTGCCGGACCAGTTGCTGCAGGACAAAGCCACACCATCAGTGTAACGATGCTGGTTGTAAGTGGTCAGGGTGGACTTAGCAATGTAGCGGAAATCGCTGATGCTCAAGACGAATTTGGATCACATCCAGATGACAAAGATAGTACTGCCGACAGTGATCCTTCGAACGACGCAGGAGGCAATCCGGATGATGAAACCAACGATGCTATAGATGGTGATGGCACTGGCTTGCCAGATGATGGCCACCCAGCAGGAGATGAAGATGACAGTGACCCTGAGCAAATCTTTATCCAGGAGGATTTTGATCTCGCACTGCTCAAGAGCCTGGCAGCCGAACAATCAGCCAATGTAAAGACTGGCGATGAGGTAACCTTTGTGATTACTGTTTACAATCAAGGAACAGTAATCGCAACTAATGTTGAAATTGTCGATTATATTCCTGCCGGACTTAGTTTGATCGATCCCGACTGGACAGAAGCCAATGGTATGGCCAACTATACCTTGACAGGCCCTATCCCAGCAGGAGGAAGTGGAATTGTACCCATTACATTCCTGGTAACTGGGACTTCAGGTTCCATCACAAATCAGGCAGAAATTGCTGATGCACAGGACGAGAATGGAAACCATCCGGAAGATCTTGATTCGGATGCTGATACAGATCCAAACAACGACGCTCCACAAACAGATGGGGTGATAGATGGAAGCAATGATGACGAAGATGACAGTGATCCAGAGACGATTGTGATTTCCGATGATCAATTTGACCTGGCAATGATCAAGCAACTGCATGGAGCCCAGAATCCATCAGCTGCGCCTGGCGACCTGGTCACCTACACCATTACTGTTTACAATCAAGGCTCAATCGATGCATACAACATTGAAATAAGTGATTACATCCCAATGGGAATGAGCCTTGCCGATCCTGATTGGACGCTCGAAGGCGACCTGGCTGTCAAAACGATTCCAGGACCCATCATCGCAGGTTCACAGACCACAATGGACGTGACCATGAGAATCGATGATGACTTCCTTGGCTCAACCATTGTCAATTTTGCAGAAATCAGTTCAGCAGAAGACCCGCAAGGAAACCCTGCTACAGATGCAGACAGCAGTCCGGACACTAAACCGGACAATGACGCTGGTGGAACTGCAGACTCCGAAAGTGACGATAGTGTAGATGGCGATGGAACCGGGAATCCAGACGATACCAACCCTGAAACCGATGAGGACGACAGTGATCCAGCCTCTATTGAAGTGGAGCGCTTTGATTTGGCCCTGACCAAAACCCTTGCAAATGGACAGGCGGCAAGCGTACAAACGGGCGATCAAGTAACCTATTTGATCACAGTTTACAATCAGGGAACAGTATCGGCTTACAATATTGACCTGATCGATTATGTACCGGAGGGACTCACACTAACTGACAATGACTGGGAGGCACTGATAACTGGTCATGCAGTTACAACGATTCCAGGACCATTGGCAGCTGGTGACTCTGCTGCAATTCCGGTGACTTTCACAGTTACCGCTACAGAGGGAGTTATCACCAACCTGGCTGAAATTACGAATGCAGAAGATCAAGACGGAAATCCGCACACGGATCTTGACAGTAGTCCGGACAATATTCCCGACAATGATGCCGGCGGAAACCCTGACGCAGACTCAAACGATGAAATAGATGGCGATGGAACCGGCACTCCAGGGGCGGAAGATTCAGCTACTGATGAAGATGACAGTGACCCGGAAACGATCACAGTCATAGACGAATCATTTGACCTTGCACTGATCAAGCAGCTTGCACCAAATCAGCAGGCGACTGTTGCTGCAGGAGATGCGATTACATTTAGCATTACCGTATTGAATCAGGGAAGCATCGACGCCTACAACATTCAAGTAGTCGATTATATCCCACAAGGATTAATGCTTGCAGACACAGACTGGAGTATGGAGAATGGACAAGCTATAACAAGCATCCCAGGTCCTCTCCCGGCCGGTGCCAGCACCTCTATCGATATCACCTTCCTCGTCATGGAAGAGGCATCGGGAACCATTGTCAACACTGCCGAAATCACCGACGCAGAAGATGAAGATGGACAAAATCCATCTGACGAAGACAGTACTCCGGATTCAAATCCTGACAATGATGCAGGTGGCTCACCAGAAACCAATGACACGGTTGACGGTGATGGCACAGGTACTCCAGGAGGCGACGATCCAGCTACAGATGAGGACGATAGCGATCACGAGACCTTTACAGTTGAAGAGGAGCCGAACGAAGACAACTTTGATCTTGCTCTAATAAAGAAGCTGGCAGCCAACCAGGCTCCAGTAGTGCAGCCAGGCGATCAAATTACCTTCAGCATTCAGGTCTTCAATCAGGGTAGTACCGATGCCTACAACGTAGAAATCATCGACTACATTCCCGAAGGACTCATGCTGGCAGATACTGATTGGAGCATGGCTAATGGAAACGCTGTCACAAGCATTGAAGGTCCGATTGTCGCTGGCTCAAGCGCTGAACTGAACATCACTTTCATAGTGATGCCAGGTAGCACAGGAACAAGACTCAACCTGGCAGAGATCAGCGATGCGCAAGATGAAAACGGTGACCACCCAACCGATGAAGACAGCACACCAGATAGCAATCCAGACAACGACGCCGGAGGTTCTCCCGATACCGATGATGTAGTGGATGGCGACGGCACTGGTACCCCTGGAGGCGACGATCCAGCTACCGATGAAGACGATAGCGATCATGAAGAATTTACAGTTACCGACGAAGATGTCTTCGACCTGGCCCTGATAAAAGGTCTGGAAGATGGACAATCAGCACTTGTTGCGCCAGGTGAGGAAATCACCTATACGATTACGGTCTACAACCAGGGAACCATGCCTGCCTACAACGTACAGGTTATTGATTATCTGCCACTGGCATTTGATATGATCGACTCAGACTGGGCATTGGTAGAAGGCAATGCTGTCACCATCATTCCCGGTCCAATTCAACCTGGAGGTGCAGCAATGGTACCGATAACGCTACTGGTAAACGAGATCGCCATACAAGGCAACCTGAGAAACATCGCCGAAATCACCAATGCCACAGATGTAGACGGAAATCCACAACCTGATATCGACTCCACACCCGATGACGATATTGGCAACGATGGCGATGTCAAAGACGACACCATCGATGGCTCTGACAATGACGAGGATGATCACGATAGCGAAACCGTAGAAGTGGTTAAAGAAATTGCAGACGTTTCATTGACTAAAACGGTCAACAATCAGCAGCCGGCAAACGGTGAGCAGATTGTGTACACCATCACTGTAAACAATCATGGCCCATCTGCCGCCTCAGGGATAGTTGTAAACGATCTACTACCTCAAGGCGTACAATTCCTAACTGCAAGTTCCGCAGATTATGATCGGGAAACCGGAGATTGGAGAGTTGGACTGCTACAAGATGGACAATCCGCATCATTGGACATTACAGCCCTCGTTACCGCCTATACAGGCACCATTTACAATCAGGCAGAAGTGACGGAAACAGATCAAATCGATCCTGATTCAACGCCGGATAACATGCATCCCGATCCGGAATTCCCGGACACAGAAGATGATGAAGACAGCGTGCCATTTACGGTTCAGGAAGACGAAATCCCTTACGTGGATCTAACGCTGACTAAACTGGTCAGCAATACTACACCGAGTCCGGAAGATCTGATCATATACAGCATTACAGTGACTAACGAAGGCACCGCAACAGCCACAGGTGTCATAGCCTCAGATCCGCTACCAGCAGGACTGGAATATGCTGGTGCCAGCAATAGCAATTACGATCCGTCCACCGGCGATTGGTACATCGGCGAATTGCCAGCCGGAGAATCAGTTACACTCGACATCCTAGTAGAAGTACAAGCATCCGAAGGCAATATCATCAATCATGCACAAGTCATAGATACCGATCAGGAAGACATAGACTCAACTCCAGACAACGGATCACCGACCGACGCCCCCGAGAATCGCGAAGATGATGAAGACATAGCAATCATTTCCCTATCGGATTGTCCACTTGCCGTAAACTATGAAGTGCTCTGCGATACAGAAGGCGAATTCTACACGGTCATCGTAGCACTCAGTGAAATGGCTGATGTTTCGGGCGACTATACCGCAACGAATAGTGAAGGATTTGTCTTAGGACCAAATCCAAGCGGAACGCCATTCAACTTCACTGTCATTGCTGCCGATGGTTGCACACATACCGTGTCCGAAACGCCAGCAGAATGCATAAAGCTCGCAGTGGACCTGATCACATTCGAAGGACAGATCATGGCGCAAGGAAACTTGCTGAGCTGGATCACAGCCTCAGAAGTAAACAGCGCATATTACACATTGAGTCGCTCACAGGATGGAGTCAACTTCACTCCTATTCATCAGAAGCAAGCTCAAGGAAACAGCAATAGCGAATTACGATACGAATTCCATGATCCCTACACCCTCGCCGGTACCGTGTACTACAGCTTGAGTGAAACAGATCTGGATGGCACGACGCAGCACCTGGGCATCATCAGCTTATCTAGAGAAGCTGAAAGCAGAGACTTAATCACCTTAAGCCCACAACCTGCAAACGATTGGATGGATGTAGCATTCAATTACGACATCGAAGAACTAATCAATGTGAAACTGTATGATGCATCAGGTAAACTGATCTTCTTTAAATCCTGCGAGGCAATAGTAGGCACCAACAGTTTCCGAATAGATATGTCTCACTTCAGTCAGGGAGTATATTTCTTGATGCTTGGCGATGGCGATCAAGCAATAATCGAGAAAGTCATCAAGCAGTAATATCAATAGATTGTAAGTTCCCATAGCTTGTAATTGTTTGTCAAAGGGTCTCCGCTCATCATAGCGGAGGCCCCTCTAAAATCTTACACTGGCCACAGGCCTTTTCACCTTTTTTAGGCTCTTGAAGCTTCTGCTTCAGGAGCCTTTTTTTATTTGGAGCGAAACCTGTTTCGTACGTATGAATCGCGCTCCCCGTGCTTCTCTCCAATGCAGGCAGCATCAGCCTGTTCGTGCAAGGCCACTGCCGTCTCCTCCTAAGGTCGGAGCCAGCATTGGCCAGCACTCACCACGGCTGCTGCCACCTGCATTTCCGTTTCGCCCGGGGCTATTCTGACACACTCACCATCGCGCAACTATTATGTCTAGCTCAATAGCCACCTCGAATCCCAATCCCAAACCCAAATCCCAAGTCCCCAATCCCAAATCCCAATACTCCCTTCCTGTCATCAATTCCGCATTAATCCCAAAAAAATACAATACAAAGCCTAACAGGGCACAACTGATTGGAAACGGCTTTGCCGCAAAAAACACTAGTCTATACTCGACAATCAGCCCTGTAAACACACAGTTTAGACGCGCTTTATTTTCCTACAAATTAAAGAAATTTGAAAATTAAAGCCTTGAAAGTCAGTGGGATATGCCCAGATTGTCCTTCACTACAAAGGAATCACAGCCTTGGAGCAATACTTGAACTATAGGAGATAGCAAAGCGATACAGCCTACCAACTCAAGCTTTGCCAGGAACAAAGCTTCCATCTCACAATGTGGAAGCAGACAGACTGAATTGAGGAGAGCGATTTTTTGAGGAGTAAGAAAATTTCACGGAGAACAATCAACACTAAGGTTTTTGAGATGCGCATCAGTCACGAGGTCGTGCATCTTAGACAGTTATCACAATAATACAAAATCATGATGTTACCTCAACTGAGGGGATGGCTGCTCATCCTCCTCTTGCTACAATACCTATGCCCCAGTGGTGTATTAGCTTTCAGCTATCAGGAACTCATGCAGTTCGATCAGAAGCAGGTCGCTTCTGTTCAATTCGACATGCTGATGCACAGCGCAGCTAATCATCAGATAGAAAATTCAACAAACAAAGAAGCCTTACTAAGTGCATCTTTAGCTGACTTCCGAATAGAAACTGAAGCGGAAGACGAACAACCAGGCCTGGTAGAAGGACTAGCTTGCATTGGCAGCAAAGCATGGGTTGATTGCAATGCCAATGGTGTATACGAAGATGGCGAATCCGGTCTTGCAGGAGTACAAGTGGCATTGTATACCGATGCCGGTGAATACCAAACTGCAACAATAACCGACCCAGAGGGAAACTACGAATTCGATGATTTAGACCCCTCTACCGGATATTACATCATATTTTCTGGTCCTTCAGGATATGTCTATACACTTCAGTCAGGAAGTCTCAATGACCCGGACAATAGTGATGCGGGAGGAAATGGCCAAACTGCAGATATCTTCCTGATGCCTGACGAATGCAACCTAAATATCAATGTAGGATTCGACGAAGTTGGGGCTCCGGGTATCACCAGTGACTTCCCTATAGTCTGTTCCGGAGAGGCATTGGAAATCTGTATCACCGAAGCCTGGTCCTCATATCAATGGTACCAGGCAGTTGATCCGGCAAATCCTGACCCAGGTTCTGACTTATTACTTTCAGGCGAACAAGCACAATGTTTCAGTCCGCTGAGCACTGGGGTATACTATGCAGAAGTACAGGGGCTAAACTGTCCCTTGCTTTCACCGCTAAGGGAAGTAACCATACATCCAGTGCCGGAGGCGCAGATCAATTTCAGTGGACCCGACGAATTCTGCTTGGGCGAGTCTACAGAAATCGTTGCAGCACCTACCGGAGCAGCTCAATATGACTTCCTATGGAATGACTTCACGCTCATACAATCAGGCGCTAGCAACAGTCTTTCGGTATCGGATGCTGGAAACTATAGTGTAGTGATAACTAATGAATTCGGCTGCAAGGATACAACCAGCAACCTGGTGGTCAACACCTGGGAACTACCAGAACCACTCTTCGAACTAGACGGGCCAGACACCTTTTGCGAAGGGGGCACCGTCACCTTGTTGGTGCAGGATATCTGGTCCAACTATGAGTGGATAGTGGACGGCAATACAGTAGAAAACGGAGCCGCTTCCACTTACGAAGTAACATCTGACGCTATAGTAAAAGTAATCGTGACAACAGCCAACGGATGCACAGGCGAAAGTCTGGAAATCGAAGTCTCCGTCAATCCGGAGCCAGCGCCGTCGATCTACGCACAGTCTGAAGTAGATTTTTGTGAAGGTGATGAAGTGCTGTTGACAGTCGCTGGTACCTACAGTTCTTATCAATGGTATCTTGATGGAGTGGCAATCTCACCCGGCGGTAATGGTATGTTGGTATACGCCGACACCCCAGGTGATTATACCGTTTATGTCAATGACTTCAACGGCTGCGAAGGAACTTCAGAGCCAACCACAGTCACTGTCGAGGCCTTGCCTTCACTTGAACTCGAAGCGCCCAATGGTCTCACTGCCTGTGTCAATGAAGACGGTATCCTATTGGAAGCCACTCCAGGACTCCCCCAATATGATTGGTATAAAGACAATGCCCTTTTGGTTCAAACAGGCAGCAACAGCAGCTACCTTGCAACTGCATCAGGTACCTATACAGCCATTCCAAAAAACAGCCTGGGTTGTGAAGGCAGTGGAGAAACCCTGCTGGTAGAAATTTACCCGCTTCCCTTCATCGACCTGGACTTCTCAGATTTACAGGTTTGTCCAGGTGAATCGATTGAGCTAAACGCATCAGGCGGAGTCAGTTACGAATGGACACCGGATGATGGCTCTTTGAGTTGTCCCAATTGCCAGGAAACCCTGGCCACTCCAACAGAAACAACACGCTATACAATAGAAGTAACAAGCGATGATGGCTGCAAATCGCAACGTCATTTTGAAATTAGAGTCTTGCCTGATCCTGCTACATCCATCATCTCATTGGAGGATATTGCCTGCGATGGTCAAAGCATCGCAATCGTGGCAGCAGCCGGGGCAGACGCCTATACTTTTTTTGACGAGAGCGGAACCATCGTTCAGGATGGCACCACCAATCAGTTTCTGGCCACTGAAGCAGGAGTCTACACCTGCCTAATCACCACCATGGCTGATTGCTCCAAATTAACTGATCCGATAGCAGTTAGTTTTTATCCATTACCAGAGGTCCAGGTCAATGCTGATGGTCCTTTGCAAATTTGCCCCGAAGGAGACATTCAGCTTTATGCAACGCCGGGCTTTGAAAGCTATCAATGGTATTTCAATTTCAGTCCGGTTTCTGGTGCAACAGATGACGTCTATCTGGCCACTGAGGCGGGCGACTATTATGTCATTGTTTCCGATGAGAATAACTGTTCCAGTGCCTCAGGTTTTGTAGAGATAGATCTACTTCCCTGGGAACTACCGGGCATTGTTTTACTTACAGACCCGACTGTGTGTGGAGACCAGATTGTAGCCTTGAGTGCTACAGGAGATTATCAAACGCTACAGTGGTTGGAAAATGGTGAGGAGATTCCCGGTGAAACTGCTCCTATACTGGAAGCTGACCACACAGGTGCCTACTCGGTACAAATGACTACTGATGATGGATGTGTTTCATCCTCTTTGGAAGTAGATCTGCTTTTTGCAGTCATTCCTGAAGTAGAAATTGTTTTCCCTTTTGGCGACAAGATTTGTGAGGGCCAAGCCCTTACCTTAGACATCGAAGGAGAACCGATCTATACTATTGATTGGTACAGAGATGGCACCCTGGTGCAGGCAGGGTTTATCCCGGAATATACAACAAGCACACCAGGTGAGTACTTCGTTGAGGTGATGAGTCCCGATAGCTGTTACGCCGTTTCTCAAACGGTGGATATACAAGTAGCTGCCTGTGAGTTTGATCTGGCACTAACTAAAAGCCTGGCTGCAGGTCAGAGCAGTACCATCTATCCCGGTGACTATGTTGAGTTTACAATTGAAGTGCATAATCAGGCAGACTTAGATGCACAGTCTGTATCCATCATCGATTATATTCCTGCGGGTTTCGTTCTGGATGATCCTAATTGGACTGTGGGATCTGGAAATACGGCCAGCCGTAGTATTCCCTCTATTGCAGGCTTTTCCAGTGAAACCGTCAACATAAGATTGCAGGCTACTTCCTCGGTTACTGCTGGTATTCATGCAAACTTTGCCGAAATTACCTATGCAGAAGAAGACAATGGAAGTTTTGGAAGCGACCTCGATTCTACCCCGGATTCCAATCCGGACAATGATGGACCTTACAGCGACGACGCGATAGATGGATCCAATGGAGATGAAGATGACCACGACATTGCCGAAATAGAAGTGGCAGTATTTGATTTGGCATTGACCAAAAAACTTGCACCTGGCTATTCTACCAATGTCGCAGTGGGATCTGATGTAACTTTCAATATTGAAATTTCTAATCAGGGAAGTATTGCAGCAAAAAATATTAAAATAGTAGATTACATACCATTCGGTCTCACCTTAAATGACAATAACTGGACAATGAATGGAGTGGATGCAGAAATGATCTACACAAGTGTCATTCCTGCTGGAGCGCAAGCAACTGTTGATATCACCTTTACCGTTGATCCCGCTTTCACCGGAGATGAGATTGTGAACTATGCTGAAATAGCATCTGCACAAGACGAATCAGGTGCCACACCGATGGACGTAGACAGTAGCCCCGACAGCATCGCCGACAATGATGCAGGTGGAGCAGTTGAGACAGCTGCAGATGATGCTCTCGACGGAGATGGTACCGGAAACGTAGGAGATCCAAATGAGTATACCGACGAAGATGATCATGATCCAGCAAGGATTAGCATCGATAAGTTTGATTTGGCTTTGACGAAGACCCTTATGTCCGGACAATCACCCACGGTTACTCCGGGAGAAGACGTAAGCTTTACCATCAGGCTTGTTAATCAGGGACAGATCGATGCTTATAACGTGAAAGTGGTGGATTATCTGCCAGCCGGATTTACACTTAATGATCCACAATGGAGCATGTCGGCTGGCAATGCTGTGACCACAATACAAGGACCAATACCAGCTGGTGGTGGGGCATCAACGGTACATATCAAATGTACTGCTAGCGGAGATGCGGCAATTGGACTTCATGAGAATTATGCTGAAATATTCTCGGCTAAAGGTCCTGATTCAACTTCACCTGTCGATTTGGATAGCCAGCCTGATACCAACAAGGACAACGATGCAGGAGCTCTAGTGAACAGCCCTTCAGATGATTTTCTGGATGGCAATGGAACTGGTCAACCGCAATCGCCTAATGCGAACACAGATGAAGATGACCACGACGTTGCCCTGGTTGAAGTTATCGAGTTATTCGATCTTGCTTTGACCAAAAGGCTCGCGGATCAGCAAGAGCCTAGCGTCTCTATCGGTGACGAAGTAACCTTTACCATGGAAGTAGAGAACCAGGGGAATGTTGATGCTCAGCAAATCACCATCGTAGATTATCTACCTGCCAATATGGAACTCAACGATCCCGATTGGAATCTAAGCGATTCCTATGCCCAGTATACTAGTACTGAAGTGCTGGAAGCAGGTAATACCATGCAAGTAGACATCACGCTCACTGTCTTGGATGGATTTGGTCCGCAAACGAATCAGGCAGAGATATCCGCGGCCAGCGATGGCAATGGAGATCTGGAAATTGACATTGATAGCTCCTTTGACGCTAATCCTTCCAACGATGCGGAGGAAGATGATAACGACACTGCAGTTGTCTCAATCAGGGAGCAATTTGATTTAGCACTGACAAAGAAGCTTGCCACAGGTATTAGTAGCCCCTTTTATCCTGGAGATCAGGTTGCGTACACCATCAGCATCTATAATCAAGGTAATGTTTCGGCTTACAATATTGACCTGGTTGATTATATCCCGGCAGGTCTGCAGCTGGCTGATCCAAATTGGACCCAAAATGCACAACTGGCTGAGATGACGGTTGCCGGACCGATCATTCCTGGAGGTTCTTACCAGGCGGAAATCGTTTTGGAAGTAAGTGACTCCAACTTTGGGGAGCTGTGGAATTTTGCAGAAATCGCAGACGCAGAAAACGAAGCTGCCCAACATCCAAATGATGAAGATTCCGTTGCTGATACTAACCAGGCAAATGACGGTGAATCCGTGGATGACAGCATTGATAATACCAATGATGACGAAGACGACCATGATGGTGCAGTAATCACTACCGAACCTACACCGATATACGATGTGGCCCTGACCAAAGAACTGTCCTCAGGACAGCCAGAAATTGTGAATCCAAATGATGAGGTGCTGTTTACAATTACAGTATACAATCAAGGAAATCGTGACCTCTACAACATCGAAATCGTAGACTATATTCCAGCTGGCTTCATACTAAACGATCCGAACTGGACACAACAAGGCAGTGATGCAGTATTTCTCATTGAAGGACCGCTTGAGCCACTAGGCATGCAGTCAGTCGAGCTGATGCTTGAAGCAGTTACTCCCGAAGGTGAATTGGTCAATTTTGCAGAAGTGAGTGCTTTTCAGGATGAAAATGGAGTGCAGCCTTTTGATGCAGACAGTACGCCTGATGACAATAATCAAAACGATGGAGAAGCAGTTGATAACAACACAGCAAATGCAAATGGTGATGAAGACGATCATGATTTTGCCAGTGTAGTCGTAGAGCCAGTAGCGTTTGATTTAGCCCTGGTGAAAAAGTTGCCAAATGGACAAAGCACCAATGTACGACCTGGAGATGAGATTACTTTTGAAATCAGTGTTTACAATCAGGGAACCGTTGCAGCCTACAATATTGAACTAATCGACTACCTGCCGGCTGGTCTTGAACTTAATGATTCAGACTGGTCTGCTTCAGGTGCAAATGCAGTTTATACAATTGAAGGACCACTGCAACCAGGATCAGACACTATGGTCGAGATTACAACAACTGTCACAGCAACCGAAAACGGACTGCTAACAAATGTTGCGGAAATCACAGACGCACAAGATGACGAAGGAGAACATCCCTTCGATCTGGATAGCACGCCCGATACCAATCCTTCTAATGATGCCGGAGGTCTTGCAGGCACCGCTTCTGACGATGTGATTGATGGAGATGCAACAGGCACTCCAGGCTCTCTAACACCAGAAACGGATGAAGACGATCAGGATCCTGCCATCATCAATGTCGTTCCGGTTGCTT
>JAHDEE010000009.1:1311-24597 GCA_020629005.1 Chitinophagales bacterium | reverse complement strand
TTCAACCAGGGAGATCAAACAGTACGCGATGTGCTGATCAGCGACTATCTGCCTGAGGGCTTAAGCCTTGATGATGCAGATTGGACCGCTGCTGGAGCAACAGCCACTTATATGTTGGCAGGCCCTATTCCTCCAGGTGCGACAGAGGAGATTGCCATCACCTGCCTTGTTACTGCTGAGTCCGGGCTGGTATCTAATAGCGCCGAGATTTCGGAGTTCAAGGATCAGGACGGAAATATTCTTGAGGATTTCGATTCAATTCCTGATGACAATTCGGAAAATGATGGTCCGATGCAGGATGATAATATCACTGGAGCAAATGGCGACGAGGACGATTCGGACTTTGCGGAGATCACCGTGTTGGAGACTATTCCACCTGTCTTTGATCTGGCGCTGAGCAAGCTTCTCGCAGCTGGTCAGGCAGCTGTGGTGGCACCAGGTAGTACAGTGACATACGAGCTGATTATCAGCAATGAAGGTGAAGTAGATGCTTATGATATTGCCTTGATTGATTACCTGCCCGAGGGTTTCCAGCTACAGGACACAGACTGGACCCTTTCAGGTGACAATGCAACGATACTGATTTCCGGACCACTTCTAGCAGCAGAGACGATGAACATAAGCATCACTTTGATTGCAGCTGAAACTGAAGGCATGCACATCAATCTGGCAGAAATTGCCGGAGCTAAAGATGTCGATGGAAACGAACAAACTGATACAGACAGTAGTCCTGCTAATGCAGTACAAACTGAAGACGATATAGACGATGCGGAATTGACAGTAGAATTGGAAGAAGTGCAGGAATTCGATCTTTCCTTGACTAAGGAATTGAGTAGTGGACAGAGTCAGGTGGTGAATCAGGGAAACCAGATCAGCTACACCTTTACAGTGTTCAATGAAGGAAATGTAACTGCACAAAACGTACAGGTGGTAGATTATTTGCCAGAAGGATTAAGCTTGAACGACAATAGCTGGGACGATACAGGGTCTGTGCTCAGCAACATTATTCCAGGGCCGATTCAACCCGGAAACTCAGTTTCTGTGGACTTGAATCTGGTAGTGGAAATTGCTTCGGGTAGCTTGATTAACAGGGCAGAAATTGCAGCCGCGGAAACGGATGAAGGATTAGCGGGAATAGACATTGACAGCACAGCAGATATGCTTCCTGATAATGATGATCCCGGTGAAGATGATCAAGACGAGCAAGAGATTACAGTGATTGAAGATGCGATTTTCGATCTGGCCCTAACCAAGACCTTGGCAGAAGGACAGGATGGAAATGTGGAAACAAATGAGCAAGTGACATTCGAGCTAAACGTTTACAATCAGGGTAACGTGGATGCATACGAAGTGGTGATTACAGACTACATACCGGAAGGAATGTTACTTGCAGATGATGAATGGACAGCTAGTGGCGGAATGGCTCAAATGGTTTTACCAGGACCAATAGAGGCCGGAAGCAGCGCCACCGTGCAGATTACCATGACAGTAGTAGCTGGAGAGGGAGATTTAGTGAATGTAGCAGAGATCGCCGATGCACAAGATGCTGAAGGCAATCACCCTGTAGATGTAGACAGTGTCTCGGATACAGATAACACTAATGATGGACCAGCAACCGATGATGTAACAGATGGTACAAATGGAGATGAAGACGATAGCGATCCCGCTGCAGTTTCTGTGGTTGAGGCACAGGTTTTTGACCTGGCCCTTACCAAGCAATTGGCAGTGGGACAAGCAGAGACAGTTTCCCTGGGTGACTTGGTGAATTTCACCATCACTGTTTTAAACCAGGGAGATATTACTGCGTATAATGTAGCTTTAGTGGACTACATTCCCTTAGGTCTCAGCTTGAGTGACAGTGATTGGACGACTAGTGGTTCTTTCGCTTTCACAACACTTCCAGGTCCTATTGCGGCAGGGCAGAGTGTAAGTGTCGATATTTCTATGACAGCAGATATAGCCGGAGCGGTGATCAGCAATTTTGCAGAGATTGCGATGGCAGAAGCTGGTGATGGCCTCCAAATTCAGGACGCTGATAGCACCCCAGACAGTGATCCGATGAATGATGGAATGGTCGTTGACAATGTTACTAATGGAATCAATGGAGACGAAGATGATAGCGATTTGGCAGAAATAAGTGTTGAAGAGCAGAAGGTCTATGACCTTGCGCTCATCAAGACCACTTCCGAATTGCAGGCAGATCCCGTGACCCCAGGGGACGAGATTAGCTTCAATATCCAGGTATTTAATCAAGGAACAGCCCCAGTCTACAATGTGGAGATCGTGGATTATCTGCCGCAAGGACTGTTGCTGAATGATGTGAATTGGACTGCCGATGGGCAAATGGCCTATCAACTGCTTGAAGGTCCGATTGCACCAGGTACTACTGCTAATGTACAGATATGGACGATACTTGATCCTTTGTATCAAGGTGGAACAATAAGTAATGCAGCAGAGATTAGCTTGTTTACGGATGAGAATGGGATACCATTGTCAGACATAGACAGCAGTCCGGATGCAGATGCTTACAATGATGGAATTGTAATCGATGACAACATTGACGGTAATGGTGATGAAGATGATCATGATCATGCGGTCTATGAGGTAGAAACGGAGACCCCCGTTTTTGACCTGGCACTGATGAAGACACTTGCTCAAGGTCAGTCAGAGCAAATTCATCCAGGAGATGAGATAACCTTTGAATTACATGTACTCAACCAGGGTAACCTTGCTGCCACGCAGGTACAATTGGTAGACTACATTCCGGAGGGACTCTTGCTCAGTGATGATGATTGGAACCAGAGCGGTAATATGGCCTCAATCCTACTACCTGAAACATTGGCAGTTGGTGACACCTATAGTGTGCAAATCACTATGACTGCAGGTGAACAGGTGGGAAGCTTTGAGAATATTGCCGAAATCGCCAGTGCTCTTGACGCTGATGGTTTGGCGGTTCAGGATATCGACAGTAATGCCGATTCCGATGCTTTGAATGACGGTCCTATGCGGGACGATGAAGTAGCAGGTTTTGAGGGAGATGAAGATGACAGCGATTTGGCGAGAATCGAAGTCACTTCTCTACCCGTCTTCGATCTTGCTTTGGAGAAGCTGCTGGCACCCGGCCAGAACAGTACAGTGAACGGTGGAGACGAACTAACATTCCTTATCAAGGTGTTCAACCAGGGAACAGTGGATGCATGGAATGTTGAGTTGATTGACTATTTGCCATTCGGTATGACACTTAGTGATAGCGATTGGACAGACAACGGAAACCAGACTGCCAGTCACGTACTGGAAGGCCCCATAGTCCCAGGTGGTGCTGAGCTGGTTCCAATTACATTTGTTGCACATAATATCGATGGAGAGCTGATAAACAGAGCGGAAATTGCTGCTGCGCAGGATGCAGAAGCCAATTATCCTTTGGATATCGATTCGACCCCAGACGAGAATCCCTTCAACGATGGCGAGATGATCGACGGAATCATAGATGGTACATCTGATGATGAAGACGATAGCGATTTGGCGGCAATAAATGTGGTGGCTGAAGTTGTCAATACCGACACTTACGATCTGGCTTTGACCAAGCAGCTGGCTGCAGGGCAGGCTGATCTGGTCTATCCTGGTGATATAGTTAGCTATGAGCTGACTGTTTGGAACCAGGGGACCGCCCCAGCCTACAATGTAGTGCTGGTCGATTACATTCCAGTGGGTTTGGAGCTGCTTGATTCGAATTGGGAACTTGAGGGAAGTACTGCTAGCTATATGCTGACAGAACCAATTGCGAATGGAAGCAGCAAAACCGTTGAGATCTTGTTTACAGTTGGAAACCTTCAGGGCGAGTTGCGCAATCTGGCTGAGATTGCTCAACTGCAAGACGCCGAAGGTAACGATGTGCCAGATCTTGATTCTACTGCTGATACGGACTCAGGTAACGATGGACCGATGGAAGACGATGCTATCGATGGTAGTAACGTCGATGAGGATGACAGTGATTTTGCGCTAATCACTGTGGGAAGCAATGAGTACTTTGACCTTGCATTGGAGAAAAGGCTGGCCCCGGGACAGCCAGAGAATGCGGAGCAGGGAGATGAGGTGACTTATCTGATCAAGGTGCATAATCAGGGAACTATTCCTGCATATGACGTGGAGGTAATCGATTACCTCCCCGAAGGACTCACGCTAGCGGATGATGACTGGGTGGATAACGGGGACAATACAGCAAGCATGACGATTGCTGGCCCCGTTCCTCCATCTGGTGCCGCCTTGGTTCCGGTGACTTTCCTTGTAGGCGACTTTGATGGGCAGGTCGTAAATCTGGCTGAAATAGTGGGTGCCTTCAATGTGGATGGAATCCTTCAACAAGACGTAGATTCGAGCCCGGACAACAATCCAGATAATGATGGTGTGGTGGTTGATGGTGTACTAGACGGTACAGATGGTGATGAAGATGACAGCGATTCAGCTGCAATATTCTTAACACCTGGCACTGGTGAACCCACTGAACCAACAGAACCTATCGAGGACAAAACATTTGACCTTGCATTGGTCAAATCACTTAGCTCTACGCAGGACTCACTTGTGGTTCCTGGTGACGATGTATTTTACACCATAGAGATTTTCAATCAAGGTGAGATTACTGCATACAATGTGATGATCGTGGATTATATACCAGCGGCTTTCGAATTGCTTAGTGCGCATTGGAATATGGTGGCTGGATCTGCTATCACAAGCCTGCCGGGACCAATTGCTCCGGGGGAATCTAAGACTGTTGAAATTAAACTATCGCTAAGCAGTGCTGCAGGCGACGGTGAATTAGTCAATTTTGCGGAGATTGTTTCAGCCGAGGATGAGAACGGAAAAGTCATGGCCGATGTAGATTCACAAGGTGATGTGATCATGGACAATGATGGTGCGGTAAAAGACAATGCAATAGACGGCGAAGAGCAAGATGAAGATGATCATGACGCCGAAGCTATTCAAATTGATAAAAATTATGTGGAGACTTTAGAGGCCGATGTTCGCCTGCGAATGTCGGCAAATGCAATTGACCCGATGCCAGGAGATATCATTGTACTAGAGCTGACAGTAATCAATGAGGGAGAACTGGACATCACCGGTCTTCAGGTAACGGATGTATTGCCTGCAGAGCTAACATTTGTGGGTGCCAGTCTGCCAGACTATAACCCGGACTCGGGACTATGGGATATCGGAAACCTGGCGATTGAACAGGAGCTGACCTTGGAGATAATGGTGGAAATTGCAGCCAGCAGCGGAAGCCTAAGCAACTACGCTCAAGTGTCCTGGATGGATCAGGAGGATGCAGACTCTGCTCCAGCTAATGGGAACGCACTGTACCCAAACAACTATGAAGACGACGAAGCACAGACCATTATTGAGATGGGTAATTGCACGCTGATGTATGAGTCCATTGTGGAATGCTCTGCGGATGGTGGCAGCTATACGGTCATTGTCAGCCTCGGGCATGCTGCAGGCGATGTCTATGTAACCGGAGACTTTGAGGGACTAGTTGATCAGACTTTCAGCATCGGCCCCAAGCCTATTGGTAGCACGTATCGTTTCGTTGCCACTGATTCCAATGGCTGCACAATTTCTGAGGAAGTAACACCTCCAAGTTGTGAGACAGTACCAATTGAACTACTGAGCTTTGATGGGCATAAACAGCACGACGGCAATCTCCTGAGTTGGGTAAGTGCCACAGAGGTCAATGCCGCCTACTACACCTTGATGCGCTCAGATGATGGTATGAATTTCTTTGAAATTACCACCATGACCGCTGCCGGGAACAGTGAGGTTGCCAACCGATATGATTTTCTGGATACACACACAAAAGCAGGAACAGTATACTACAAGTTGCAACAAACAGACGAAGATGGCCGCAGTGCGGATCTTGGCATCGTAAGCATCTATAGAGAAGCGGCAAAGCTGGCCATCATAGATATTCATCCTTCGCCTGCTCATGATTATGTGGATGTGGCATTCAGCTATGAAAGAGAGGGACTGGTTGACATCGAACTATACGACGCTGCCGGACGCTTGGTTTACGAGCGCAAGGCTGATGCAGTGGCAGGAACAAACAATATTAGAATTAACCTTTGGCAGTTTGATGCTGGAGTCTACTTCCTCATGATCAGTAATGAGAAGGAGTCTACAGTTGAAAAACTAATCAAGCAATAATCGATACTCTATGATAAAATGTGTGGTTTTGTGATAGCTCGTGAAACTTGACAGGGATTTCGGATCGCTATGATTCGGAATCCTTTTCTTTTTTAGGGGCAATTCCGCTCAATTAAGTCCGATCAAATTGGTACTTCCACCAAAGAGATCCATCGGTCTCCTTATGTTGTTGAAATATGCTTTTCTCTAATACCCGGAGGGATGCAGTGTTGTCAGGAAATGTTTCCGCAACAATACTGCGGACGTCCGTTTTTTCTTCTGCCCATTGCAACATGCGCTGCAGTGCCTCGGTCATCAGTCCATTGTTCTGAAAGCCTTCCATAATGCCGTATCCGATTTCAATCTCTCCCTCGCTGTTGGGTGGGCCCTTAAACAATAACTCTCCGACTATCACATTTCGCTCCTTCAAAATTAGTATCCAGGGGTTGTAATAGGTCGCCAGTTGTGGATTGCCTAGCACCTTTGGCAATACCACCTTTTCGAACAATTTGCGCACCGCCACTGGCAAATCGATTCCTTGATAATTGAGTTGCAATCGCCGCTGTAGACTACCGTCTGCACGGACATACAAAGTCAGTTCCTCGATTGTTAGCAGCTTAATTTTCAGCCTATCTGTTTCTACTAGCACTTCCTCAAAACACAAAACATATACAATAAGTTGTAACAAGGTGTATACTACAAGAGCCATCGAGAATGACTACATTTGATCACAAATTGAATTTCATTGAAAACGAAAAGATTTAGGAAGCTGCTACGCTTGTTGCGCTTCTATCCCCCCTTTTTAGGTGCCGGCATACGTATCAAGGAGGTAAGTGATGATTTTAGCAGATTTGTTATTGTGATGCCTCTGCGTTTTTATAATCGAAATGTACACGGTACACATTTTGGCGGCAGTCTCTATGCCATGTGCGACCCATTCTACGTCTTTATTCTAATGGCAAATTTGGGCGATGAGTTTATCGTATGGGATAAGACTGCTACGATACATTTTCGCAGGCCGGGAAAGGGTACGATGCGTGTGGTCTTTGAGATTTCGAAAGAGGAAATTGTGAGCATCAAAGATGAGGTAAGGGCTTTGGGTAAGAACACTTACTGGTATAAGGCAGAAGTGAAAGACGAAGAAGGGAAAGTGGTGGCAGAATTGGAAAAGGAAATATACGTGAGGCACAAGAAAAGTAAACCACGTGAGCAGATCGCATCTAAATAGCCTCGATAGAAGCGAAAATGCAGGTAGACTGAGCGCGCTGACTGTGCCAGATGGCAGGGCTCCCTTAAGGAGACCTGCCAACTGGATACAGGAAGCAGCGAAGGCTGCCTGCATTGCAGCGGATAGCGAGCAGATCGTTTAAGCGCTGGAGCTACGATTCGCTCCAAAAAATCAAACAATTGGTATACTAATCCGGGAGGCCGCAGGATAGGAAATCCAGAGGCTTGAACACCTCTGGACCTATCCATACGAGTATTGGACGTGTAAATGGATGGGCGAATTTAGTACAGAAATTGGATTATTTATGTCGTGGGTTTTGATGCAGTAGGTATACTTGAATTGTTAAACTATGGCAAATGGACCACTGCTGACGATGCTTATTTGCCTGAATGATTAACTTTAGAGCCAAGTTTTTGCATGATGTTAAAGTTGATCAGTTTTGTACTGCTTTGTGTGTCAATATACTCTCCGCTTGCCGGGCAGGAATTTCCGTATCCGGGTACAGATGTGAGCATTATCTTTGTATGGCAACAGGATATGTTTCCGCCAAATTGGGAAAAGGCGCCTGTATGTGCTGAGGCCCTGGATTTGAGTAAGCCGGAATTTAAACGAAGTCGTGCCATCGCCTATCGTGCGATGGGTAAATATCCAAAATCTCTTTTTGATCGCAATTTGTCAAGGGTTTATTTTGTGTCTCTACTGGCCTTCTATAATATGACTTATGGCGGTTCAAATGCCGCAGATAGAATTTATCTTACCAATGACGGACAGCGGCACAATTATTCCGATGAATATATTGAAAGACTTTTTCATGCAGAATTTTCTAGTGTGTTATTGCGCAATCATAGACAGCATTTTGACATTGTAGCCTGGAAGGCTTTAGCTCCCGGAGATTTTAGTTATGGCAAGGGTGGACGTGAAGCGCTGGCTACTGGCTCCGCTTCCGAACTATGGCAAACCAAAAATTACGAAAAGGGATTTCTGAGTGAGTATGGACAATCCAGTATTGAGAACGATTTCAACTCCTTTGCCAAGCAGATGTTTTGTCCCAGTGCTAATTGGCAGGAGTTGCTACATACCTATCCGACTATCAAAGCTAAGTACCTGCGAATGCTGAACTTTTATCAGCAACTCGACCCGCTTTTTACAGAGGCTTACTTTGAAAAGCTATGGTCGCTCATGGAGTCAAAGTAGCTTTTACCGGCGGCAAAGGAAGCGCATCAGGTCTGCTATGAAGAACAATAGGTAAAAAAGAATTATTTTCGGGCATAAACCATCGCGCAGCTTTCTATGAAATATTTGTTTTCTCTTTCCTTACTTGTGATCCTGTTGTCTTGCAACAGTAATACCGCGCAAACCAGCGATAAAGAAACCAGCTATAAAAATCTTGAATTCAAAGATGACGCGAGTGGCAGTAGTTTGGCCTATAAGGAGGGACAGCCTTTTACCGGCACAGCGCTTTCCAACTACCCAACAGGCGAAAAGTATATGAGCCAGGAGTACGTGGATGGTAAGAAGGAAGGCCAGTGGATTCTGTTTTACAAAAACGGACAAATGCAAAAACGCGGCTCTACCAAGAATGGCAAAGAACAAGGCAAAGCCAATGAGTGGTACGAAAACGGCCAGATGAAATACGACCAGAATTACGTTGATGGCAAAAAAGACGGCAAGTGGTTGTCCTGGTATGAAAGCGGTGTAAAATGGACCAGTCGGGACTTCGAAATGGATGTGCTAAACGGCAAAATACTCGTATGGGATACTCTGGAGCAACTGGCTAAAGAGTACACCTATCAAAATGGTGATCTGGTAGATAAGATCATGCATTTTGAAAATCGGGACTAAGGCGCTTCTTTCTTATCTTCTTCACTACATATCGCGAATCTTTCCAGCCACTGCCAAGCAATGAGCTGCCCACTCTATGCATGAGCTTGAGTCCACTGAAGTACAAGCCCGGAACCTTCTTCACTACTCCCCTCTTTTGCTTGAGCACACCCTGCTTATTGTAGATCGGCAAATCTATCCAGGAAAAGTCCTGCCGAAAGCCAGTCGCCCAGATGATGTTTTGCGGGGTGTAACGCTCTCCTTCGGCAAAAATCAGTTCCCCATGCTCCCAATCGACCACCTTAGACAGTCGTTTGATTCCATGCTTTCGCACCACACCCTTAAGGGTATATCCAATCAGCTGCCCACCAAAATCCCGACCCTTTAGAATCGTGCGCTTACCGATCGGATGATCGACAGCCAGGTCGAGTACTTTCGCTTTGGTAAGCCACCAAAAGATATCTTTGCCGGCCAGCTTTGCCGGCAAACTCCAGTTGTCGCGACCAGATAGATAGACTTTTCTGCCTGCCTCTGCCATTTCTTTGGCTATTTGCACGCCGGAATTCGCTGTGCCCACAACCAGCACATCTCCTTCCGGAATCTGATCGGGGTTCTTGTAACGGCTGCTATGGACCTGGAAAATATTTCGATATATGCTACCGGCAAACCCAGGCACATACGCACGTTGACATTCACCGGTGGCTACCACCACATGGTCGCAGGTGTAAACCCCATTATTGGTTAAGACACAGAACCGACCCGTGGCATCTTTGCTGATTCGCTCTACATTGGTCTGGAGCTGCACATCAATTTCGTGGATCATAGCATAGGCCTGCAAATACTGTACGACATGATCTTTGCCCGGAAAGTCGTCCATACGCGGAAAAGCCAGCCCCGGCAGATTGTTGTATTCACTTTTGGTAAATAAAGTAAGCGAATCCCAGCGACTCTTCCATACATCTCCTATGGCCCCATTCTTATCCAGTACAATATGTGGGATATTATGCTTCTTGAGGTAATAGGCAGTAGATAATCCAGCCTGGCCCCCTCCTACCACTATCACCTCCGTATCTCGATTCATATTCTCGGCTCCCTTTTCCTAAAGTAACCCTTGACGACAAAGCTTAGTTCAGTCATAAATCCTCAAAGCCAAATCTTATAAATCCCTGTATTTCCCCCCTTGCTTTGTCAATAATAATTGCTGATTCAAACCCAGCTTCCGCACAAAGTCTTCATCATGAGAAACGACGATCATAGCACCCGTAAATTGCCCCAGTGCTGACTGCATTTCAGTGAGACTCTCAAAATCCAAACTGTTGTTTGGCTCATCAAGCAAGAGCAAATCCGGTGCATTGTCTGTAGCCAAAACACAAGCTAGCGCCAGTCGAACCTTTTCACCACCACTAAGACAGCGCACAGGTTTCTCAATGCTTTGCCGATCAAACAGCATGCGATTCAGTCGTATGCGAAGCTCGTGTTCGGCCAGGTTTTGCTCATTGTAGTGTGCTATATTTTCGAATACGGTTTGCTCATTGTGCAACAAACTCAGGTGCTGATCCAGCAACATCACTTTCTCTGTGGCCACTTCCAGCTTGCCCTGAGTTGCTTGCAGTTTGCCCAGGATCATATGTAGCAGACAGCTCTTGCCGCTTCCATTATCTCCCGCCATATGCAATCGAAAAGCACCATTCAAGGCCAAATTCAAGCCTTGATCCCAAAGCCATTTCTCGCCAACTTGAAGGTTCAAATCTTCCAATACCAGCATTCGCTTGCCTGCTGGAATCTGCGTTCCATCCATATCAATCCTGATCTGTTGATCGTGCAGCATCGCATTTCGAGCGGCATTCAATCTACGCTCCACCTTCGCTAGTGAAGCATCGTGAATATTGCCCAGTTTGGCAGCCGTCTTTTCGCCTGAGTTAGCCCGAACTTTCTTCGCAGAACGTGTCAACCCCTTCTTGCCAAAACTCCGCGCCCCCTGACGTATCCGCTTCTGCTGCTTATCATGGATTTCCCGTTTCTCCTTGTTGGCTTTGTGCAAGGCTAATTTAGCTCTTGACACTTCTTGCTTCTTTGCTTCCTGCTCAAGCCGAATCTGTTCCGCATAAAAATCATAGTTGCCGCCAAAGCTCCGAAAGCCTCCTGCACTCAATTCTACAATATGATCCATATACCGCAGCAGCTGCCGATCATGACTAATCACCAACATAGCCTGCTTCCGATCCCGAATCATTGCATAGATTTTCCTCCTCGACTCGGCATCCAGATGGTTGCTTGGTTCATCCATCAGCAGCAAGTCTGCCTTTCGTTCCAGCAAAGCACTCAGATAAAGTCGCGACATTTCTCCCCCACTCAACGTATCAGCTGCCCGTTCGAAATCTTTCACTGCCAGATTGGCTCGCGCAAAAATCCGCTCTAGTCTTGTTTCGATTTCCCAGTCTTCATCCAATTGTAACAAATCATCCGTTCCCCCCTCCCCTTTCATCAATCGTTGGAAGGCGGCATACTGCCTGGCATAGTCAATAAACTCCAGGCAAGTTTGACCACCCGGATCAAAGGATTGTGGAAGGCAATAGAGGTCTTGTGGGCAAACAATCTTACCATCACTAGGTTGCAATACACCAGTGAGCAATTTGTAAAAGGTAGATTTACCTACCCCATTCGGCCCTACCAAGCCAACTTTACCAGAAGGAAACTGAAAGTCTAGTCGATCAAAGATTTGGTTCCCATTAGGAAACCGGAAGGAAAGTCCGGATAGATATAACTGCATGTTTTCATCATCATTTGAACATTAAGAATGTTGTTGTCTAAATCTGAAAACATAAACTTCATCGGACGCTTGGTTTTGTGAGGCTCCTCTTCCCGCCATGGCGTTGACAAATGGAGGAGATACAGTGCCAATCGTCCTTACGTGATAATAGTTCCCACTCTCTTACATTTTTGGCACATGTCCGTAATCCAAAATCCAAAAAAAATTAGGAGCGAAACGCAAAACCGCCGTTGAAGCACCCTTCGCGTCCTCCGCTATTACAGGCTACCTGCCTGCTTGTTCCTGCACGGCGCAGCCCGTCTCTCCTATCGTCGAGCCGCTCTGCACCTGGCAGTCACTGGCGCATGCAGGCAGCCTGTACCGCTGCGGCCCCGGCTATTTTGCAGCGTCTCTCCATCGCGTACCAATGAAGTGGTACCGTCATTTGTGTGCTTAGCTGTCCTATTTGTAGAGACAGGTTTGGTCGCTTTACTCGCACACGGCAGATTACGCCTCTGAATAGTAGGCACCTTAGGTCACAAAATTGTACAAATTTTAACCCAGCTTTAAACCTTTTTCCAGAAATGGCTCCTGCTTAACAAAGGCCACAAAAATATTGTGACTTTTCTGACATTTTTTTTCGGGCACGAAATGTTAAAAAATCTACTGCTATCTGAATGAAAATCAAACCCTTCACAAATGGTGGGAAAAACAGGCAATATTCTTGCGAAATATGCGCCGCTTGAAAATGCCCTTCTTGCGCATGTATTTTAGAGATCGGCCTGCATTTTGCTCTATACACCACAGATTCGCAAACCATACAGCAGCACGCAACACCCCCTGTTTAGTATTTCAACCAACTGCTAAATTTCGAACCAATGTTTAGATTTTCTACTGCTGTAATCGTGATGGCTCTTTTCCTAATTGGCCAAACTCTGGTAGCTCAGTCCATGAGCTTTGCATTACCTAGTGCTTTCAGTCCAAATAATGATGGTGTAAATGACAATTTTGGAATCCTTGGAAACAACATTTCAGCCACTACACTGACAATTACAGGGACCGACTATTCCCTAATCTATGCATCTGCCAAACTAGGTGAGCGATGGAGCGGAAAAATGCAGGATGGAGGCCAAGCCCCAGATGGTATATACTTAGTGTACTGGACAGTGACCGGTTCGAACGGACAAACAGCTAGCGGAGCAGGTCAGGTGCGAGTAGTAAACTACAATCCAAACATGGAGTGTCTGGGCGCGGAGATTGAGGGACTCTTCTTCGAGACGATGATCACTAACAATATGACATTTGATGACTCGCTGCCAACACTTGAAAATGTTTGTGGAGTCGCCACCAATAATGAAGATATTCCAGGCCAGGCCGGATTGGAAATCTTCCCAAATCCAACAAGCGAGACTTTGATCATTAGAGCTGACCAAATGATTTACAATCAGACAGCCATATATTCCTTAGCAGGAGAAATGATGACACAAGTGCCCGCTGCAACAAGAACAGAAATAGATGTACGAGACTACCCAGCAGGTGTATACCTGGTTGAGTTTGCCGGACAATCTGGCCACGAAGTAATGACTTTCATAAAGGAATAGGATCAGTTCCTTTAGGGAGTGGGAATCAATAATTGTTCGATTTTGATTCTCCATCCCTTAGTTGCGCAAGGCCTGTCTAATCCAGCAAGCAATTTTGAACCCCCTTTTTTAATTTTTAACTAGAGCTTATTGAACAGAGATCTACGTGAGAAATAACGGTCCCTTCGGGGGCCGTTATTCGTTTTAGGGACAGATATTGATTTTCTATCTCTTAGCTCCCCCAGCCAAATTTAGCATCCGCCATATCCGCGATATGCAAACCAATGGAAAGGCAAGAAGTAGCTGCCGGACTCGGTGCATTCAAAACATGAATCGCATTGTCAGCATGAACAAATTTGAAGTCATCGATCATATTTCCGTCAGGCGCCAGAGCCAGGGCACGCACTCCCGCCCTCCCTTGCGTAATATCTGACATCTCCAACGAGGGAATAAGTTTTTGTAGATTCTTGTGAAATGCCTTTTTGGAAATTGATCTGTACTGTTCTTTAATGCCGTAAGCAAGATGCTTGGTCGTCAGTCTCCAGAAGCCAATATAGCTGGCCGCAGAAGCTACATCCCTAAGCTTGAAGTCAGTCTTTTTGTAACCTTCCCGTTTGAATGCGAACACAGCATTCGGACCACACTCAAAGCTGCCATCGATCATTCTGGTATAGTGCACACCCAACCAGGGAAATTTGGGATTTGGAACCGGATAGATCAAATGATTGACCTTTTCCTTGTTGAGCAGTTCATAGTATTCACCCCGAAAACCCACGATCTTCATTCCAGGATTCAAGTTATCAAGTTTTGCAAGACGATCACTATGCAGACCCGCACAGACGATCATATTTCGCGCTCGAAACTTTCCCTTGTTGGTCTTGACAAGCGTACCGTTCTTTTTGCGCTTAAAACCAAGCACTTCATGGCCGATCTTAATAACTCCGCCATTTAACTGAAGTTTCTCCGCCATCTTATGTGTAACCTCAGCATAATCGACTATACCAGAACAGCCAACATACAGCGCCTTGACACCTTCACAATACGGTTCATGCTCTTTGATTCCCTTGCTATCCAGCACTTCCAAACCCGGTATCTGGTTTTCCAATCCTCGCTGGTAGATCTGATCGAGATAGGGGACCTCGGATTCCTCGGTGGCAACGATAACTTTGCCACATACATCGTGAGCGATTGCATGCTCCTTGCAAAAATCTACCAACATATCTCGCCCGCGATGGCAATTGATAGCCTTGAGTGAGCCTGGCTTATAGTACACGCCTGAGTGAATGACACCCGAATTATGACCAGTCTGATGAAAAGCTAACTGACGTTCCTTTTCCAGTACGAGTATATTCAATTGATTTCCGTATCGCTCACTGATCCTGAAAGCCGTCGCGATCCCAACCACGCCCCCACCAACTACGATGAGGTCGTACCATTGTTTTTCTTTGCCCATTTGTTAGATTTTGCTCAATCCAGAAGAGTAAAACCAATTCGTTTCCACACGCCAATGTTCACTGCCGTTCAACTGCCTGTCTATTCTGCAGGTCGCTTACGATTAACGGTACAGCTCCAATCTGGAGCGCGAACTTACGAATTTAGGAGCTGGGGCACTAGTGCCCGAGGCACTAACTTTCCATCTCCTCAAACAAGACCCAAAAGAGGGGCAAATCACCTCGGTAGTTTCCGGAATCGTCGAAAACAGAACGAACAGGAGCAATCGCCTTGACATCAGAGTACATCTTAAGATTCTTCTCATCAAAGTACCAATCCTGCTTTACCCGGAACTTAGTGACTTTGGTCAAATCCATTTCATTCTTGACTACCTTCTGCGTCTCTTCGTAGGTTACTGGATCGGTTACGTAAATGGTATCAGTTGGGGAAAACATAGACTCTATCTGCTCAGGGCTCAACAATTTTTTCTCATAGTAATCATAAGCAGGAATTTTTCCTTCTTGAACCCCAAAGATGATCTTGTTGATTAAGCCCTTGTCATTGTGTCCTCCGATCCGCTGATAATCTTCATTGTCATCTTCAAACGATAACTTAAAATTGGTTTGCTTCGCCCAGCTGATATCCGACTTCTTAAAGGCCATACCAGGAGATCCCGCAGGATTACAACTGACAATTACGAAGCTCAACACGCAAAATAGAACCAGTAAATTTCTCATGCTTTTGTTTTTTGGGTGGATCAAGAATCCTGAAGAGCAAAGGAACACAGCCAGAAACGAATCAAAAACTAAGTATATTGCGGACCGTCCTTCACCGCGATATACTACATGCTTGTCCTTTACTTGGTTCTTTCCTTGCTCACCCTCTTTTATGTTGGCTTGATGCTGCTGTATGCTTTTGGTTTTAGCAGTATGAAGACCTGGAAAGTAAATCCCGGAGAAGAACCATTCACAAAGGTCACGGTGGTTGTTCCAGCTCGCAACGAAGAAGCCAACATACTCAACTGTGTAAACGCAATCGCTGCACAATCCTATCCTACTGAACTCTTCGAAATCATAGTCGTGGACGACCACTCCACCGATCAGACTGCCAAATTAATAAAGCAATCCGCAATTGGCAACCTGCGATTGTTGCTGCTGAGCGATCATATCCAAAAAGGTGAGCAGATTATCGCCTATAAGAAGAAAGCCATCGAAATTGCCATCAGAAACAGCAGTTCAAAGCTAATCGTGACAACAGACGCTGACTGCACCATGGGACCAAACTGGTTGCGGACAATAGCGAACTTCTACGAAAAGCAACAGCCGAAACTGATTGCGGCACCCGTACGCTTCACTGGCAGCAAAGGATTCTTCCAAAAGTTCCAGGCCCTGGACTTTATCGGAATGATCGGACTCACTGCAGCTTCTGTACATCTGGGTTTAGGGAACATGAGTAATGGGGCAAACCTTGCCTATGAAAGAGCAGTCTTTGACGAAATGATGGGTTTTCAGGGGATCGATCACCTGGCATCTGGAGATGATCTACTGCTGATGCACAAGATCGCCACCAAATACCCTCAAGGAATTCATTTCCTCAAAAGCAGCGAAGCAATTGTAGATACCAGCCCGGAGCCAACAGTAGAGGCGTTTATCCAACAAAGAAGACGCTGGGCTTCCAAGTCTGCTGCTTATAAAGATTACAGGTTGATTGTGGCCCTCCTTATGGTCCTTCTGTTTTGCATATCGATTGTATTTTCTCTCATTGCTTCCATTTTCCTTCCTGGTCTGTGGAAGGTGACACTGTTTATGATACTAGCCAAATCTATAGTCGATTTCATTTTTTTGGCGAGCGTAAGCAGATACTTTGGGCAGTTTCGGCTTATGCGTACTTTCTTGATTTCACAGGTTTTTCATATAGTATATATAGTTACGACGGGAATTTGGAGCCAATTGGGACATTATAAGTGGAAAGGCAGACAGCTACGCTGATCACCTTTCACTTTTCGTCACCGATTACGTAATTTACGCGCAGACTTTTCATTCACCCCAGATTGCAGATCCCTCATTGTTAATGTCTGAGCAGCGTAAAATCGATACCAGCAAATACCTATCTCCTAATCAAAGGGCGGCTAAGCGTTTTAGGAAGAACAAGCCGGCTGTAATTGGTATGCTTGTCATTTTCCTGTCGATTTTCATAGCCATTTTTGGCTACTTCATCGCTCCGGATTGCACCACTGATGGTAATGAACAGGTCTTACAGATTGCGACCAGGAAGATGGGTTTCGAAATGGAATTCCTTCAAAGGACCAAGAACAACGTGCCCCCCCAAAACAACCTGTTTAAGCGACTGATTAATGGCATTGAAAGTCCCTACGAAATGATCCCTATTACGGGATATGAGTTCGAAGGTGCAGATGTACTGGTTCAGGAATATACGGGAGAATCTACAGCACCAAATATTAGGAGGATTCCCCTTGTGGATGTGGTGCAGCCACTCGCAATTGAAGCGCAAAATACGGATGGCGCTAACGGTCAGGTCGACTTTGTGGATATTTTTGGAGAGCAAAGGCAGATGGATGTTAGTGCTTTGCAATCTCAGCTGCGAGAAAATCACATAGTCAAGAGAACGTTTCTCCTGGGCACTGATAAATTCGGCAGAGACAACCTAAGCAGACTGATACTGGGAGTACGCATTTCTCTTTCAGTAGGATTAGTAGCGGTGCTTATTTCGCTTTTGATCGGCATCACGATGGGCTCACTTGCTGGTTTCTATCGCAAGAATCCCCCATTGGTGAGGATCACAGATATCATCGCCTTTCTGGTGGGCATATCTGCTTTCTTCTACGGCCTTTTTGGCTTGAGAGGATCAGCAATGGCGGAGGAAGGGGAGCCGTTGACCGGATTTCTTGCTGTGTTGGGAAACTCAACGTTTGCCATATTGCTGGCTATTTTGATCGTTTTGGTTTTGGCCATCCTCATAGCAGTATTCATTTCATTTTTGGGTGGAAAACTGCTCTCGAAGAGAATTCGCTTAAACCTGGATGAAACAATCATGTTCATCATCAACGTTTTTTGGTCCATTCCCTTTTTGTTGTTGGTCTTCGCGCTTGTGGCGGCTTTGGGGCGTAAATCCTGGCAAATATTCCTGGCAGTTGGACTAACCATGTGGGTAGAAGTGGCCCGGATTGTCCGTGGGCAAATTCTGGGCGTAAGAGAAAAAGAGTTTGTTGAAGCAGCACACAGCTTGGGCTTTAGCGATGCGAGGACAATATTCAAACATGTCTTGCCCAATGTGATTGGTCCGGTAATCGTTATAACGGCGGCAAATTTTGCCTCCGCCATAATCATCGAAGCTGGATTGAGTTTTTTGGGAATCGGAGTGCAACCGCCTAAGCCTTCTTGGGGGACTATGTTGAAGGAGTATTACTCCTATGTAGGCACATCTAAAGCTTTCTTGGCATTTCTACCAGGTACAGCCATACTAATTCTGGTATTGGCATTTAACTTGGTTGGTAATGGGCTAAGAGATGCCTTGGATGTTAAGACAAGAACCGACTAAAATATTATCATTGGCTGAAATCATGTCAGAGGAAGATGTTAACATCTGGAAAACGTTTTGTCAGGATCTCGAAAAGCAGAACCGACTCAAGCAAATGGAAATCAGTGCATTGCTCGAGATCACTAATGCTATAAACAACAACTATTCGATCGAGAATCTTTTCAAAATCTTCGAATTCACTTTGTTGAGTATCGGAGTGAGGAAAGCTATTGTGTACTATCGCTGGACAGAATGGGCCCAACTGTACAGTTTTGGTGCAAGCGATCCAAAATCTTATCAGATCGAAGCAGAGCGCGATCTGGTGCGCTTCACGAAGGTGACACTGCTGGAGCCTCTTGCGCTGGAGCATCTGCGAGATTTTGACGCTGTCATTCCCGTGTTTCACAAAGAAATACCACTGGCCTTCGTACTGTTGGAAAAGAACGATGAAATCGATGGGGAGCCTTTGAAGGAAAAGCTCAAATTTGCGCAGACCATCACCAATATCATCATTGTTGCGATTGAGAATAAGCGCCTATTTAAGCGACAGCTACAGCAGCAAAATTTGCAAAAGGAAATGGAGCTGGCATCACAAGTGCAAAATATGCTCATTCCTAAGAAGCTTCCTTCCAATACCAGATTGGATATGTCTGCAATCTATAAGCCGCATTATAACATCGGCGGAGACTACTACGACTATATGCCGATAAATGAGGAAGAGTTCTTTTTTGTTATTGCAGATATTTCCGGTAAGGGTGTCGCCGCAGCTTTGTTGATGTCGAACTTTCAAGCGGTCATGCGCGCACTGATCAAAGTAACTCCAGACCTTAGGGATTTGGTATTCAAGTTGAATTATCAGGTGGAGCAAATAACCAACGGAGATAAATTCATCACCGCGTTTATAGGGCGCTACAATCAACGCACAAGGGATCTCGAATATGTCAATGCGGGGCACAACCCGCCGGTCTTGTTTTCCAGGACCGAAGGTGTGGAACTATTGCACGATGGCTGCATTGTCTTAGGTGCCTTCGAAGAATTACCCTTTATTAATCAGGGACGCGTATTTGTGGAGCCAGAGAGTTTCCTGATGGCCTACACTGACGGCTTGACGGACTTGCAGAATGATGAAGGCGAGTTTTTTGAATTGCCTCGTGTTCAGCAATTCATTCAGGCCAACCATCAGCTTGGTATGTCCCAGTTTAATGACAAATTACAGGATACGATTGACCAGTTTCGCGGAAGCACCAGTTACGTGGATGATATCACGATATTGAGCATGCACCTGCGCTAAGTTATGTAAAGTATACAGGTGCGGACTAAAAGCCGAGCGCAGTATCATCACCTCGGTAGTCTGCTCCTCCTTCCAACTCTCCATTTTCCCGAACCAGAATTGCGTCTACCCTTCCTATCGGATCTCGTTCCACCACATAGTGTCCAAGCTTCTTCAATCGCTTTCGGGTCTTTCGATCAAAAGTTCCTTCCTCAATGAAAAGCGTATCGGGTCTCCACTGATGGTGGAATCTATTGGCGTTGACTGATTCACCCATACTCAAGCCATGTTCGACCACATTGAGAATCGTTTGGGCAACCGAAGTAATGATGGTTGAACCACCCGGCGAACCCACGACCATGAATAGTTCTCCGTCTTTTTCGACAATGGTGGGAGTCATCGAGCTAAGCATCCGTTTACCTGGAGCAATAGCATTGGCTTCCCCACCGATCAAACCATAATAGTTTGGTACACCAGGTTTTGCACTGAAATCATCCATCTCATTATTAAGCAAGAATCCAGCGCCGCTCACAAAGGTTTTGGATCCGTAAGCGGCGTTCAGAGTAGTCGTTACGGAAACAGCATTTCCTTCCTGATCTACAATCGAAAAATGGGTTGTTTGCTCCCCTTCTGTGCCCTTAGGTTGGCCGGCATTAATCAGATCAGAACGGGTGGCTGCATCCATATTGATTAGTGCCTTTCTTCTTTTGAGGTAATCGACATCTAGTAGTCCTGCTACTGGAACTTCCCAAAAATCCGGATCACCTAGGTGAGTCGCCCGGTCTGCGTAAACAAGTCGTTCTACCTCCGTCATTGCATGAACAGTAGCTGGTGTATGGAAACCCCAATCTTTAATAGGATAGTCTTCCAAGAGGTTAAGAATCTGACATAAAGCAACTCCGCCACTCGAAGGAGGCGGCATAGAAATAATCTTGTAATCTTTGTATTGCCCAACTAACGCCTCTCTCCATTTGGAGCTGTAATTTTTGAGGTCCTCAAGCCCAATAATGCCATTGCCTCGCTGCATTTCCGACACAAATTGTTCTGCCACGCTTCCTTCATAAAATCCTGCCCTTCCCTTATCTCGGATGAGCGCAAGGGTGTTGGCCAAGTCCTCTTGCACTAGCTGCTCTCCTGCAATTACTGCACTTTGAAAGTAGTCGTTGTCGGTGTTGAATTTTTTGAAATTTTCAATGTTTTCATTGATGCGTTTAGCCTGCTTTTCGGTGATCGCAAATCCCTGCCGAGCAAGCTGGACAGAGGGTTCTATCAATTGCGCCCACTTAAGTTTTCCGAATCGACGGTGAGCCATCACGCAGCCATCCACTGTACCGGGAACACCAACTGCCAGATGCCCATCCAGAGATAATCTTGGAATTACCTTTCCTTCCTTATCTAAATACATGTCCCGATGTGCTTCAGCCGGGGCAGTCTCTCTAAAATCCAGGGTATGTGTCGTTCCATTCTTCAAACGAAGAACCATAAATCCCCCGCCACCAATGTTTCCGGCAACAGGATAAGTAACTGCGAGAGCCATTTGTACTGCCACAGCTGCATCTACAGCATTGCCTCCTTGTCTCAGGATTTCCAGCCCCACACGACTGGCTTCAGGATGGGCGGATACGACTGCTGCCTTCTCAGATAGCACTCCTGTATATCGAGCACCGACGTCTCCGGGGTCAAACCGTGGAGGCGTTCGACAGGCAGAAATCAGGACAATCAATAACACAATAATAGAGGTTCTAAACATGGTTTTCTTTTGTCAAAAGATAGCAATTTCCAGAACAATTTGCTCTGATTACTAGCCAATTATTCATCGTTTTGGATAGCTGCCTGGAAAAAAAATTGGATCAAAATAGGGGTGCCGCAACTACTTCTGCATCAGTAGTGCGAAAGCAGCAAGGGCTGCAACTTTTAAAACCCAAATTGAATACAATGACTTTTTTCCCAAGATTATCCGTTTTGTTTTTTGCTTTGTTTTGCTTGGTTTTCACGAGCTGTGAGAAAGAATGGATTCGTCCGTCAGGAGAATTAAGCCGAGAAGATTATGACATCCAGGACTACGACCAAATCGAGATCGCCGGTGGAATAGAGGCTGATATTACTTTCTCTGATTCCAACCACGGTATTGAGATTGAAGCTGATGATAACATTCTTGACTTCATCGAAGTAAAGCGTACAGGCAGCACACTCGTCATCAAGCTGGAGAACAATGTTTGTGTGAAGGGCAGTGCAACCATGAGAGCACACATAACCACCGATCCACTAACCAATTTCAAAGCGCTCGGCGACTCCAGGATCAATTTCAATAATAAACTGATTACCACTGATTTTACAGTCTCTTTGTCTGGCGACAGTGAGCTACGTGGCTCCGTCGAATGCAAGAGAGCAGACTTGGACGCGATGGGAGATTCCCGCATTGCCCTGGCAAGTTGCCTGGTGGATGAAGAGTTTGCTTGTGATCTTTCTGGTGACAGTGAATTTGTCGGACTGGTGGAGGCGACAGAAATTGACATTCAGGCTTCGGGAGATTCTAAGTTCAAAATCGAAGACCGACTACTTGCAGAGGAGATCGAAGCAGAATTGTCTGGCGATAGCACAATGGAAGGAGCAATGGAAATATCAAGGGCAGACATGAAAGGTACGGGAGGATCAGAATTTGAACTTTCTGGTTATGCCGATGACCTGGAGCTGGATCTGTCTGGTGATTCCAGACTTAACGATTATGATCTGATAGTCAATACGCTAGACGCCAAGCTCATCGGTGACAGCGAAGCCTACATCACAGTTAATGAGGACATCCGTATCAATGCGAGTGGCGATAGCTCGTTGTATTACAAAGGAAATGCTACTATCAGCCAAGAGACTCTGGTAGGAGGCTCCAAAGTAAAGGATATGAACTAGACCTTTTTGTATATACAATGCTCTGAGCGAGGCGGTAATTCCCTAAGGATTGCCGCCTTTTTGTGTTGACCCTACATTGTGAGACCGCTTTTGCGTCGCCAATTTGCCTCTGCAAGATAATGCAGGCGCGAATTGCCGGAAAGCGTGCGCTACTTCTTATCTTATAAGGTGAGGAATACTCTGCGGAATTGGCGCCGTAGACCACAAGTTCAATCTTATGAGATACATACACTTTATTTTCATTATTGCTATGATTTTTGGGATCCCTCATAGCAGCAATGAGCTCCAGGCTCAATGCGAATTGGAAGCAGTCGTTTACCTGGATAGTTTGCTTTGCGGAGAATCAGCATCCCTCTGGGCATTTGGACAAGGCCAAGGTGACATCGTCTTCGCAGAAACCTTCGATTCCGGAGCTCCTACGGGTTGGCAATTCACCCAGCAAGCAACTTTTAGCAATCCCTGTAGCGCTCCAGCAGATGCCACTAGTGCGACCTATCTATGGATGGGTTCCCAGTCCGCAGTTCCCAGAGTTTTGACAACTGTGCCCTTCGACTTTACTACTGCAACGGCAGGAGTTACTATCTGTTTTGAT
>JAHDEE010000009.1:0-1211 GCA_020629005.1 Chitinophagales bacterium | reverse complement strand
CAATGGTACCAGGATAATGACTCAGGCGCAGATTATGATCATTGGGGCTTGGATAATGTAGAGGTTTATTTCAATGACCCAACCTACGAAATTATATGGGATCATGATGGATATAGCTACGGCCAGGGTTCTCCTGGAGGAGAGAATCCCAATCAGGCTTCTCCAACAACAACTACTACCTATACAGTTAACATGTCCAACGGCACGAACAGTTGCTCAGCCTCTGTTGTGGTGCCAGTTAGGTATCCCGAAATTGTGATTACAGATAATACCACTGACCCGCTCAGCATTTGTGCTGGAGACTGTGTGGATTTTGATATCGATGCAGTGATCGTTACTTCTCCTGCCAAAGAGCCAACTTATTCTAATGGAGAGATATCGCCATTGGTCGGTTTAGAAAATATTGATTTATCAGGGTTGCTCTGTACTGATTTTGGAGGATGTACTTGCAGTGACGGATCTACTGTAGGCTTTTTTGAACAATGTCCATCCCTCTTTCCTGCTACATTTGAAATGAATATTAACATTGAGGATTTAAATACCTCTATGCTAATGGATGGCGAGCTGACAAACGTTTGCATCGGAGATGCCTTTATCCTCAACGGCGACTTTAGTCCTTTTGAAGTCTCTCTACTATGTCCAGGCGGATCATCTATAGTCCTTGCAAATGTCGGTGATCTGAGTGGAACTACACTGTTCGGAGCATGCTTTGATCTGAATGCTACGACACCTATTTCAGGGGGATCTTCTCCCTATTCGGGAGTTTGGCAACCGGTTGAGCCATTGACAAATCTCACTGGCTGCGATCCGAATGGTGTATGGACGATGCAATTTACAGGGTACTTCGACGTGGGAGGAATCTCTGACATTCTCAATCTACCAAACGGCTTTTTCAATGGCTGGAATATCTCCTTTGATGACCCACCGATTGAGTATCCAGCCACTGTGAGCTGGGATCCGCTTACGGATGTTACTGGTGGTAATACTTCAAGCCCAACAATTTGCCCTTCAAGTCCGGGCACTTATACCATGACAGTGGAGGATGCCAATGGCTGTGTAAGTGAGCAGGTTCCCTATTCGATTGACTTTGATAGCTGTTGCGTCGATCCAGGAAACTGCGATGATCTCGATTGCAACAATGGAGTTGAAAGTTGGGATGGAGCCAGTTGTTCTTGCGTCTCTGGCACCCCGCCAAATACGGATTGCGATGA
>JAHDEE010000444.1 GCA_020629005.1 Chitinophagales bacterium | reverse complement strand
GCATTTAAAATTACCTACAGGCTCATCTGGAGGATTGAGGCGGAACTGATCCAATAAGTTATCCGCTTCGCTATTGTTAGGGTTTGCCCTGATATAGGGGACTCTCGGACATTCAGGGATGACCGCATGAAACCCAGGACAGAATATCTTACCCAGACCCATCAGACGAGCTAGCTCTTGACTGGCAAGCCTGCGACCGCTTGACAACTCAAATGAAACAAACTTTCTACGGCGTCGATCATACCAACCGTTCACAAGATTCTCGGTGATCGGCGAGACAAACAGCAGCGCATTCATTACAAAATGTCCCTGAATGATTCTCATTTCGTTGGGAGTGGATAGAGTTGTAAGAGTCTCTGGTTCTTCATCACCTAGTTGAAGTGATATCTCCAGACTTTCGGCCAATTGATCCAGCTGTTCCGCAAGGGCTCCAGCGATGTTCGACTGCAGCAACCCGTCAGCATCTGCAAACTCCCATATTGGCCGGACCAACCAAAAATCAGAGGTACTACCGCTCCCAAGAGATCGAACATTAAACATATTCCTAACCATGCTGGTAATCCCCAATTGCATGATGGCAATGCTGAGCCTGCTTCCAGGTGTAAAACTAAAGTGAACCTCTAGTGATGACATATCAGCAGAAGTGGCAGCAAGTCCACGATATAAGAAGGGAAACGCTGGGCCAGAAAATTCGATTCGAGCTAAATTTGCCGGCAAGAGTATAGAACCGTTAATAGCTAAGTTATCCTCTTCAATAGAAATCTCAAGCGACTCAATTTCAGATCGATCCTGTAGTTTTTGTAAAACCTTAGGGTCGTCCTGATTCCAAATAGCAGGGGGCTCCCCTACGATGCTCTCAAGCTCAACATCAATGATCGACTGTACAAAGTTGCGGTTAATTGCTGTGCTCAATCCAGTATTTGCCGGAAGCAACTCACCAGCCGATGGAATAAAACGAACAATCGGCGTAAGCTGCGGTATTCCGTTGGTCAATATTGGTTGTCCTATATTCACAACCACAGCATCCATAAACCCGCTACTTGCAGCAGGAACTACATCTAGCTCCACCCGCCAAGTGCTCCTTTGTGGCCGGGTTCCAGAATCAGGGTAGACGATTTTCTCAAGACTTGAAATTGCCTGACATGCAACAGGAATCCTTATGCTTTGTAAGAATCCTCCAAGGGATCCCGGGGTAGTGGCTTGAAACAGAGTATTAATTTGCTCTTCAAGTAAGTCCGAAAACGATTGAAAATCGTGAGGTATCTGCACTTCCAAGATACCTCGAAAGGCAAATCCCAGAGCAGCTACAATTGTATTACTCTCTTCTGGACAATTCTGAGACACAAGCTGAGGAGGTAAGTCTATAAGCACGCTAAACGCCTGATTGTTACCGGACTGCTCAAATGTTCCGACTAGATTGAGAACTGTTGACTGGTGTTGGGCTGCATATTGAAAATTTAGCCCTTCTATTGTGG
This sequence comes from Chitinophagales bacterium, assembly GCA_020629005.1. Taxonomy (GTDB): domain Bacteria; phylum Bacteroidota; class Bacteroidia; order Chitinophagales; family UBA2359; genus JAHDDV01. Next base: position 955 of record JAHDEE010000444.1, on the reverse strand, counting down.
CAGTGACCTCTTGATCTGGTGGAGTATCAGGCGGTGTTAACTCAAAACTTGGATTCGCTCCAATACTATTGAACCACTCCTGAAAGTGCTGATCAAAAATGCTGACTCCTAAAGCAATGGTGATCAAGCCTTCCTCAACTACGGGGGGATTAGTTACTGGCTCATCTTCTTCATCTTCTCCTGTACAGTAGTCAAAACGTGCACAGATATCATCTAGCCAATCTTCCCGATCCGCTATTGCCTCCCAAGCGCTGTCGCTGTACAGCTCCCGCATCGGTATTCGTCTTCCCTCAGAATCGATAAACTCGATTGTCGGTGGGCCTAAACCAGCGTTGGGAGGATCCATATCCAAGATAAGAGTGGTTCCTTCAAAAGGAGCCACGCCATCCGCAGTCAAAGGAAACCTCCACTGCCATTGAGTATCAGGATCTCTGCAAGTTTCAATCGGACCAACCACATCCAGTCCATTGAAAAAGAAGTTCTCACCATCGTCCATAGCAAGCAGTTCTCCCTCATTTGGAAAGTCAATGCGTTCTTGATCGATATTTTGCCAAAAGAACTCAAAAACATGTCTGGCACGGAGACCGCAGAAATGATCTGGCCAAAGTCTATGCCCGTCCTCATCCAATGGTAGCTGAGGAAAGTAAAGACCCAGATCTACATTTTGTAATTCGATGGTACCGGCGTTCGGGCCGGCAAAGTGGAATAATATTGCTGGCATCTGAAATAGGATTTAGGTGCGTTCTGGTTCGGAAGGGGTAGTTCTGAAATACTTAGATTCCATGTCGTAATGCTCACCGATTTACGATCAGCACTGGCATTTACTACTGTGTCGCTACTATCGTTACATTGTTACCTAACATTAGACAGAAAACCGAAGACGCAAGACGCAAGAACGCAAGACACCAGACACCAGACACCAGACACCAGACACCAGACACCAGACACCAGACAC
>JAHDEE010000443.1 GCA_020629005.1 Chitinophagales bacterium | reverse complement strand
GTTTCCGCGGAGGGAAATATCGCATAAAATGCCTGATTCGGATAAACCAGGAAAGGGTGATAGCTTTCTGGCATTTGTTCGCATCCATTCAGAAAAATCAATTCCATATACTGATGATCGACCTCGCCATCAAAATTCAGGCAATCCCAATAGGGTTCATCTAGCCCACTGCAGTTTTCATCGATACCATTATCTGGAATGTCTTCTGCTCCAGGATAGACCTGACTGTTTTGATCATCGCAATCATTGGCTTGCGCAAACCCATCATTATCCAAATCATCATCCGGGCTTAAAGGGTTACAATCGTCATCGATTCCATTGTAAGGTATCTCCACTGCGGATTCATTCACCTCACTATTACTATCGTCACAATCTTCTCCCAAGACAAAACCATCATTATCCCCATCAAGAGCTGCATCCAACAGCGAGGTCGATACAGAAGCCATCTTTCCCGTGCTCTCATTGTAATAAGAACCACTTAAAGTTTGCTCGAGCTTTTCTGCCCTTACCATATACTCGACGTCACCGGCAAAAGCAATACTTGAGTCGGTGTAGCTGGCACTCCCAATTGCAACTGAGCCAATTCTGGCAAAGGCAATGTCCGACTCATGTCTGCGATAGATATTGTATCCAATAAGATCACTTACATCGGAGGACTCTTGCCATGTGATGACAAAGGCATTTCCAGCGGGCTGTACTTGCAGCTCAGACACTGGATGAACCATCTGCATCCTCAGTGTTGGATCCCCTAACAAAGCAATATGAGGACGCCTGGCGTAGGAAGAACCAGCCAGGATTGTGTCCGAAATACCATCTGAATTTGGACTGATCGACATGGAAAGCGCATAGACACCATCATCATTGAACGAGATTTTGCTCTGTGAGCCTATGGTCGCCCCCAGACCCATGTGAAACACGGACCATCCCGGACGAGCTCCCCAACAGCTCGTCAGCATCGTGCCTGAGCCCAGTGCAGATCTGAGAAAGTTATTGCTGCTACGCCAGTCGCCAAAGTAACTGCCAAAGAGCATTGTAAACACCCCCTGCAGCGAATCGCTTGTCATCTGGTTGGTGTTGGAGATCCCTGCAGCTCCAGTATAATTTCCCGAACCTGAGCCAAAGGACCACAAATAGCTATCCGTCAGCAAGGAATCCCGGTAGCCACCGAAAGCAACATTCTCAGGACCAAACAACATAGAAAAGTCCTTTACTGCAAATGATTCGTAGCCACCACCAAAGTTTTCCTGAACTACCGCCTGCATCTTAGGACTAAAGTGCCGGTTTCTAAATGAATGGTTCTTGTCAAAGTACTGCGCATATAATTCGACTTCAGTTTCTGGAAATGCAGGCATATCGTGAAAATCCAGTCGACTTACTTGTATTTCAAGTGCCTTCGAGGTCGATCCAAACTCTGATAAAGTATCCGAAAATGTAGTAAAACCACTTGACTGCCAAGTACTGCTCAAGCCCGCATAATAGGCATCTGCCCCCCAATAGTCATGGTCACCGTGGCCGTCGGGTGGCGACACCACTTCCACAATTGGCACAGCAAAATGACCTAAAAGAAACAAAGCCTCCAGACCTTGCTCTTCATGATATTTTTCCATCACAATTGTACGGATATCTCGTATCGAGCTGCTTGCAGATAGATTTACTTGCTGCACCGACCAGCCATCTCCAATTACATCCGCTTTCCAACGTTCGATGTGATCTGTCAAGACATCAGCAATGTCGTCAACCACCAGGAGAAGAAGCCTTCCACGATAGGAAGGAGACTCAATTTGGTGACCCGCATAGACATTTGCATATTGCCCAAAATTTGCAAATCCCAAGTCCTCTCCAAATGGGCAGATTTGATATTCATATGCTTTGCCTGGCTCAGAATCAATGTCAACAAACTGACTTCCACTAAAGTTGCTTTGTAGAACCGTCCAGACATCTTCGTTTAGGGACTTCCGCTTAATTACATACTCATCATCCAGGGAATTACTCCAAATGAGAACAGTATTGCCGGTACTCAATTCCTGGGACACATGGAGCGATTGAACCTCATCACTCTGTGCAAAAAGCGCTTGTTGACAAAACATGATTAAAAAGCTAGCTGCTGTTGCACAACAGAGATTGCCGAGCTGGGTGAAACTACTTCGCATGCTGAGGTTGGTTATTTTGAAATGTTGCATTTGTCTGCTAATCCCATAAAGATTCAAAACGCGGAATTGACTGGCAAAAACAACTTTAGCCAGAGTTAGCAGACTATCTAACATATTAAAATACCCGACAATACATTAAACACAGGTAATCTATAGTATAAGTACCCACTCTTGAATAGGTCAGTTAGGATTTTTTTTTCAAAATGATCTTTAATCTGCCCGTAGAACGACAAGTTTAGCCGGGAGGATACTAAATCAAGGCTTGACCGGCTCTACTGGCTT
>JAHDEE010000442.1 GCA_020629005.1 Chitinophagales bacterium | reverse complement strand
ATTCTGGGATGTTGGGTATTGGTGTGCCTGCCTGGACGGGGGAGGAGATGGTGACGGTTGAGGATTCGGAGCAGCCGCTGTTGGTGTTTACTGTATGCGTGACGGTATAGCTGCCATCCGTGCTTGAGGATGGGTCGATGGCACCTGTTGTTGGATCAATGCTAAGTCCTGAGGGGCTGGCTGCGAAACTACCATTGTTGTCATTCACTGTTGGCGTATCGACAAGATCGGTTTTGCAGTAATCCAGTGTGGTGGAGGTATAATTGAAGCTTGCATCGCAGCAGGGGTCTACTATGGTGATGGTAACTGTTGCTGTAGCGGCTGGACAGCTTCCACTGCCGACTGAATACTCAAAAGTATAGAGGCCGGGAGTTTGACCGACTGGATTGAAGGTGCTACCAGTCAGAGCTCCAGAAGCTGGGATAGAGATTTCAGACCAAGATCCTCCGGAATCTTCTCCTGTCAGTAGGTCAAACAGATTCACTGAGGCTTGGTCTGCCGTATTGCAAACTTGTAGAGCCGGCAAAACAGGGGTTCCAGCGCTGACTGCACTATTCAATACGGTTACAGTAATTTCGGTACGGCAATCGGGATTATATTCATTTGCATCCCCCAGATACATAGTGTAGACACCTGGGGTATTTACATCCACAAGTGCAGCGGAGGGAGTAAAAGTTTGACCACTTCCAACAAGATTGCCTGCTGGTCCGATATTGTCGTACCAGACATAGCAGGTGCTGTTTGATGTGAAGGTCGGAATCGGATCTCCCAGGCAAATTTCCAGATAGGGAGACATTGGGTCTCCCTGAGTAGTACTAGAGAACTCTGTTGTTACGTCTCTACAGCATAGATAGCTGCGACAACTAAGCAGAACGTCATGAAATTTTCGATATTGGCATGGGGAAAAAGCAATGCGACAGCCTGAAGAAGAGTTGTAGCTCATTATGTTTTCTTCAAGTACCGTAGAAATTGTTCCGCCATTTGAACAAGCCGAAGAGGTACCATTACCATCGGCTGGGTCTATAAGGAGAGGCGTGCCAGGATTAATTGTAGCAAAGCCTGCTGGGTCAAAATCGCAGCCATCTGTGAAGCAAGTGTCAGTTATGTCTTCATCTGGATTGCAATCATAGTTCATTCTTGGGTCTGGCCAGGTATCGCAAATTCCATCCCCAAGGCTGCAGCATTCCGAATTGTCCAAGGCTTCTGCGGGGAATCCATTAGCCCCGTTATGTGTATGAGCGACTCCTAGATAGTGACCCAGTTCATGATACAGTGTAGATCCGAACAAGGCACGGTAAGCCATGACTGAGTAGTCTCTACTTGGGGGGTAGGGGGCAAAGCCAGTTGTTCCACAGCAATCGTGATCACCATTTAATCCTCCCACGAAATACAGATTCACAACATCTGCTACATCGTATGCCGCTGTTTGTGTTCCATCGTCGTTTCCGTCATTGCAGCCATCAGATGGATCGGTTGCTGTGGTACGATAGTAATCATATAGATCACAGTCGACAACCCGATTTCTTGGGATGCACTCATAAAACTCGATGTTTGCGTTCGCATATAGGGCATTTAGTTCCGCGAGAGCAGCGTTAATGTCGGTGTCCGTCAGCGGCTGAAATCCGGAAATTGACCCAGAGAAATCTACATAGCTTTGGCCAGTCCATGTTGGATCCTCAAAGATGGTCAATGCAAGAGGCACTCGATACATTGGACAGCTTGAGTCTAGTAAAGGTGGAATTGCACAAGAAGGATCAACGTTGCACGCACCACCATCTGTTGGCTGCCAGCCATCTGTTCCGTAGCAGGCTGCCTTTGCTTCCGTGCAAGTTCCTACGAGTCTAAGATCTATAGCTTGATCATATTGTTTTTCATCGACGCCACATTCCTCGATTAGGGATTCGCCCAGTAGTCTTGCATGCTGTCTTGCCTGTTGAAAATCGTTTGCCCGAGAATCGCCAGACTGACTCCGAATCTCAGTAAACCCAGATATCAAAAGTGTAGTGAAGATCAAGCAAAACATAAGTTTGCAGTAAATAGCTTTAATCATGAGTGAATTATTTATGAATAGAATGTTATGGATTTTAGCTAGTTTCGATCACAGGCTAAAATCCGATGAATGGTGTGACATTCATAGTCATACTATCACGATGTATAAAGCTCGAAATATTCTGAATCTACACTGTTTGTGTGTTTAGTGGATTGATAATCAAGTTTTTATACTTTTTGGATGTGCTTTGTTTTTAATTTGTTATGTATCATAAATTGCCTTCATTCATCTCCAAAATGACATTCCCGCCATTTGCTTGTCACAAGTCATAGGATAAGGTGTTTATATGTAAGGTAGACCTCAGTGTGCAGATTCGGGCAGTTTCTGATTGAGACAATTTTTCGTCTCCCGCGCCCGAAAGACAGTGAAAGCTAGCCCTGATCGCAGCGGCTA
>JAHDEE010000441.1 GCA_020629005.1 Chitinophagales bacterium | reverse complement strand
AGTTGATGATCATGGTTTACATTTTTACAATTAGTGAACAATGCGGAGCCTATCAGGGTGCAATTTGCATCTTCACAAAGATCAGAATAATCTATCAATGGTTTCAACGCATATACTTGTGATCCAGCAGTTCAGTCAATCTGGGTAGAAAGAAGGGCCAGCAAGGTTTACGGATCAGTTAACTTATTTGGCAATGCTTAAACATATAAAGATGAGCTGTAGATCTACCGCTTCGCATACACTTTTCAAGTCTAAATATAGAGTGCTGCATATCAGTAGTTTGTAAGTGTTTGTGGTAGGAGCGAATTAATCGGTGCTTGTTGTAGGGAAATAATTGTTCTGCCAGTATGGGACTTTGTACCAAATCTTATTAGATTTGAAATGATTTTATTGTGTCCGCAGATCTCCCATGAGCCTGATGCGAAATTTTATTCAGCCCAATTAAAGATTATGAACTTTTTTCCAAGATTACTTACCCTGGTCCTTCTATCGTTGGTCATGTACTCTTTCACCGTTGCGCAGGAAGACTGCCCGAGTTTCATCACTGTCTATGCTGATGAGACAATCATCTGCACCGGAACAGCTACTACGCTGACATTACAGGTCAATGATCCTGAGCTCGGTTCCGTGGACTGGTTTTGGCCTGGAGGAACAGCTACAGGGTACAATCCCGAGGTCATATTTGAAAACGAATCGCCCTGTCGTCAAAGCATTCAAGTGGAATATCGGCTCACCTGTCTGGCTACTGGCGAAATGATAGCAGCTGGTGCCATCGGGATGGTGGTTTTTGGTGTTCCCACTGCAACAGTCATCAGTAATACTGGCTGTGAAGTTTGCATAAGTGTAGATTGTCCCGAATATGATATTAATTGGTTTTTGGACAATTTCTTAGAGTTGGGAGCTGGGAATTGCTTTCAAGCAGATGAGGAACAAACTGGCGAAGTGACTTTCGTTTTCGGTGATTCCCAAGCAAGTGGAGACTGCGAATATTCCGGATTGTTCGAGCCTTTTTCTTGTGAAGACGTATGTCCTGCCGTGCAAGAGGTGTTTATTTCGGCTGAACACGTTTGCTCCGGGGAAACAGTTCAATTGATTGCTGAAGTGGATGATCCGGCTGAAGCTCAGGTTTCGTGGATTTGGGAAGACGGAGAAGCTGATGGTATGAGCACCAATCTGCTGATGACTAACCTGTCTGGTTGCCCGGAAACAAAGGTAGTTAGCCTCGAGTTATATTGCCAGGCTTCTGGTGAAAGGGTCGATAGTATAGCCTACGAGATTGTTGTGTATGAAGAGCATCAACTTGAAGTAGACTTCGGAAATCCAGAGCAAGTCAGCATCTTGTCTGATTGCCTCGAATATGAATATAGTTGGACTAGCGGCGAAGACAGCGGAGAAGGAAACACTTTCAACTGCATTAGAGGTGGCCTGCAAGAAATTCTCTTTCAGGTCAGCAGCCCGGGTAATGAAGACCCATGTGGTACTTCACAGCTAGAGGTCCAGCTGGATTGTCCTCCCATTTGTGCGCAATTCGAAGCTGTGCAGCCAAGCAGTACCTTCGCTTGTGAAGGGGATACCATCGATGTTGTAGCGAGCTATTTGCAGGAACTTGACACGGATAACACTGAGGTCATTTGGACAGTAGAAAACAATTCGGAGCTGATCTCATCTTCTCTGCATTCCGCACAATTGATTATGCGTTCTCCCTCAAATTGCTCTCAAACAGTAATCGTTGGCTATCAGCTCCTTTGCTTACACACTGGTGAAGAACTCGAACGCCAGGACCTGGAAATCGAAGTCTTTAGACAACCTGAAGTAAGCCTGATTGAAGGGAATTGTACAATAGAATTGCACACAGAGTGTCTGAATGTAGAGTTCTTTTGGGACGATGGCGTTGCGCAGGGTATATACTCTTTTTACGAAGCGATTCCTGGGACAGAAGGGCAAGTTACTTTCACTTTAGCATCTGAGGGGGAAGATGGGCAATGTGCTCCCAATCAAATAATTGCCGATTTCGACTGCCCACCGGTATCGGTGCAAAACAATGCTGGCTGGCCGAATATCGCTGTCTATCCAAACCCTGCTAGTGATCAATTCTTTGTGAAGCTGGATAATGATCTGAACTCTGACTTGCTTGATATTGCACTTTACAACTCAAATGGAAAACTGATAAGCTTTCAGGTGGAAAAGACTATAGATGGTGCAGCAGTCCTGCTGCCAAGGACTCTGCCTACTGGCTTATATTTTCTGCGATTCTCGACTGAACAAAACACCAATTACTCAACAACCAGGGTAGTTGTTCAATAAAGATAGACCTGGTTGAGACTTGAGGTCTCATGAGTGCCAACGGCATCATGAGACCTCAGACTCAATTCTTGTTTTCCCTACTTTACAGAAACCTCGCCAGATCCCGAGTAACTATGATACTCCCCATCATACATTGCATCTGCA
>JAHDEE010000149.1:8479-15457 GCA_020629005.1 Chitinophagales bacterium | reverse complement strand
GGAGTTGGACACTACACTATAGAGTCCTGGGCAAGCCAGATTTAACGCATAATTACATTCATCATCTTCCTTGACAATGCTTGGTTGCTGAATCTCAGGATACACAGACAATTCGTAAGTACCTGCTGCGATAACAGAATCATCAATGGTACATTGTATCGTTGCATACATGACTACTTGTTCTATCACACAAGGGTCGACCCCACTATGACTTACGGCTGTACCAGCATATTGATTGGTAAATCCTGGATCAGTATACCAGGTCACCGTGGGAACAGCACCACCTACGGCCGTACCCGAAGGATCACTAATGCCAGCCAAAATATCGGCGATCGGTAAAGCGGGGGTCGTACCTGAGCAAATACTATCTGTGCCAGCAGGTTCAGCCGAAGTAGGACATCCACCACAATCATCATAGGGAACTTCGAAAGTCTCAGTGCAACCCTGTGTACCATTCTGCAATTCCACGATAGCCAGCCCTGCTGGGTCTCCGGGATCGGAAGTCAAGTCAAAGCTGTTAGACACAACACTATCAAAACCTGGACAAGCAAGAACCAATGTGTAGTTACAAACATCATCCTCTTTGACTATTGTTGGCTCGCTCAATGCCGGATACAAAGTCGCACTTAGCGTTCCAGCATTCACAAAACTATTATCCAAAGAACATTCGAAAGCTGCATAGAGGACAGTCGTTTCTGTTGCGCAAGGATCAGTCCCACTATGTTCGAGGGCGGTGCCATCGTATGCGGAAGTAAGTGCAGCATCCGTAAACCAGCTAATATCTGGATTTGGGGCACCGACTGCGATCCCATCTGGATCATCTATCGCAGCCTGCATAAGGGCATCTGGTAGTACCGGTACCTCGGAGCCGCAAATAGAAATTGCTTCATCGGGTTGAGTGGAAGTTGGACAATCATTACAAGCGTCGTATGGCACTTCAAAAGGCTGATCGCAAAGTCCCGGGCCAGTCTGCAAAACAATATTCGCAATTCCAGCCGGATCACCGGGGTCGGATAGTAAATTAAAATCGTTTGAAAGTACAGTATCGGAATCTGGGCATTCGAGCACCAAGGTATAGTTACAGAAATCATCTAGTTTCAGTATGGTCGGCATTTGCGGCAGTGGATGTATGGTTATTGTAACTGAGCCGGCGTTGATCAGCGAGCCGTCAATAGAGCATTCGATGGCAGCATACAAGGTAACCTCTTCTGACTGACAGGGATCAATTCCACTATGATTGAGCGGCCCTCCAGGATGGGAAGATGTTAGATCTGAATCTACAAACCAACTTACAGTCGAAGTCGGGGCACCCACAGCAGTTGATGAAGGATCGGACACGGCTGCCAGAACAAATGCGGTATCCAATACCGGGCTATCACCCGTACAGATCGTTTCTGTTTCTGTCGGTTCTGTGGAAGTTGGGCAAGAATCGCAAGCATCATAATCTACCTCAAAAGAGGAGAGGCAAACACCTCCACCATTTCCAATCTCGATGGTGGCAACTCCCGCGGCATCTCCAGGATCCGAAACCATGTCAAAACTATTGGAAACAAGTTCGTCTATATCTGGACAAGCAAATTCCAAACTGTAGTTACAAACATCATCATCTTTATTAATCGTTGGAGCCTGCGGCGCAGGATAGACTGCCACATCAAACACACCGGCAGCAATGTAACTATCATCCGCCCCACCATTAAATCCATCTCCATCGAGATCGCACTCCAGATATACAAAAACCTGTGTAATAGACTCTGCACAATTGTCAATGGCAGACAAGCTGCCAGGTGCGAAGTCATCTGCTGGCACTGCCCCATCAGTCAAATAGTATCCAACTGAAACTATGGTCGTACCAGTTGCGGGCTCATAGCTGAGACCCAATGTAGCATCAGATAAATCTGTTGCATCGGTTTCACAAAAAGCTTGTAAGCCAGCCGCAGGTGTCAAGACTTGAGGACAGCTGGTGCAATTATACGTTGCCGGAATATCGAATGACTCGCAGGCACTTCCGGCAAGCTCAGCTGGAATATTGCCATTGATCACGGTGAAGCTAACATTTCCTGAATTTGTCTCTGCAGTAAAATCAGGATTGGCTCCATTGCCATCATAACTGTTCACCGAATCAAAGCCGGACTGTGTTTCACATTCCCAAGTAGCCAGTGAAGGACCACATTCTCCTTCACCATCGACGGAGAAATCAATATTAGAGAGATCTGGATAAACCTCCACAATAAAAGAACCAGCAGGAATGTAGCTATCGACAACTCCGTCCAGTTCGAGATCACACTCAAGGTAAACAAAGACCTCTGTAGATGATGCTGTACAATTATCCGTAGGCAACAAAGAACCCGAAATGTACTCATCTGCTGCATTTGGCGGATCGCTCGCCACGGTATAATAGCCAATTGCTACACCAGTTGTACCGATGATGGGATCATAGCTAAGCCCAAATGCAGATGCGTCGGATAAATCCGTAGCATCAAGGCCGCAGAAGGGAAAGCTTCCGGTAGCAGGAGTAATTACATTTGGACAACTTTCACAACTAAAGCTAGCTACAGGCAAATCAACAGTAGCGCATGCCGAGCCAGCAAGGGCAGCTGGAATGAGCGTATTTGTGACTGTAAAGGTGACGGTACCTGTTCCGGTTTCATTGGAGAAGTCAGGATTCGCTCCGTTTCCATCATAGGAGTTGCTAATCTCATAACCATTTGCAGCCTCGCAGTCCCAGGCACTAACAAAGGGGCCGCATGCTGCTTCATTTTCTACTGTTGACCCCATGCCACTGATATCGGGAAACACTTGAAGAATCACCTGTCCCGCCGCAATATAGCTATCGTCCGGACCGCCTGAAAAGCCATCGCCATCCAGATCACATTCCAGATAAACGAAGACGGTGGTTTCTGAAAAATCGCAGGCATCTACGGCTGTCAAACTCCCGGGAGTAAAAACATCTGTGGGAGGATTCCCATCAGTAAGATAATATCCTACACCCAATTGAGTGCTGCCAGTTGCAGCTTCATATGCCAGTCCAATCACACCTTCAGAAAGGTCTGCTGATTCAACTCCGCAGAAAGACTGAGTACCCACCGCTGGAGCCAATACTTGTGGACAGATTGTACAATTGTAAGTTTCTGGAATATTGAAGGACGCACAATCACTGCCTGCCAAAGCAGCAGGTATATTCGTATTACTAAGCGTGAAATTCACGTTGCCGGAATTCGTTACTCCGCTGAAGTCAGGACTAACACCATTTGCATCAAAATCGTTGGCAATCTCAAATCCTGGAATACCGTCGCATTCCCAGCTGGTTACAACAGGACCACATTCTCCTTGTCCATCCACTTGCACATCCATCGCCGAAAGTTCTGGATACACTTCCACGATGATCGAACCAGCAGGAATATAGCTATCCACTACACCATCAGGTTCCAGATCACATTCCAAGTAAACAAATACTTCTGTACCACTCGGCGTACAGTTATCCACAGCGCTGAGGCTGCCTGCTACATAAGCGTCTGCAGCCAGGGGAGGATCGTTCGCTACAGTGTAGTAACCCACATTCACTTCTGTTGTTCCAATGGGAGCATCAAAGCTTAAACCCAGAGAAGAAGGATTGCTTGTATCAATTCCATCTACACCACAGAAAGGATAGGTCCCCGCAGCAGGTGCGGTCACGGCAGGACAACTTACACAACTGTAGTTTGCTGCTGGCAAATCCAGGCTTACACAAGCCGCCACTACACCAGCAGCCTGAGCTAATGTATTCGCTATGGTAAAGGTCACAGTACCGGTTCCAGTCTCCGCAGAAAAATCGGGACTCGCACCTAAACCATCATAGTCATTGCTAATCTCATAACCTGTGGCTGCTTCGCAATCCCAGGCGCTCACTTGAGGTCCGCAAGCATCTTGATTATCCACTGTTGAGCCCATCCCGCTAATGTCTGGATACACCTGTACCGTCAATTGACCTGCCGCGATATAACTATCATCAGCAGCGCCACTAAATCCATCCCCATCCAGATCACACTCCAGATACACATAAACAGTGGTCTCCGTAAAATCACAAGCGTCAGCCGGAAGAATCGTTCCAGGAGTAAAGGGATCCGCCGGCGGATTACCGTCTGTTAGATAGTAACCAACATTCAAGACAGTGGAACCAGATGCCGCCTCATAAGTCAATCCAAGCACCCCATCTGATAAGTCCGTAGCATCAACAGCGCAGAAAGCCTGACTACCAGCTGCAGGACTAAGTACCTGAGGACAAATAGTACAGTTATAAGTGGCCGCTGTCACCAAAGACTCGCATGCTCCACCCGCAAGTTCGGCAGGCACATTACTGTTCGTGATGGTAAAATTCACGTTTCCGGAATTGGTTACAGAAGCAAAATCCGGACTGGCCCCATTGCCATCAAAATCGTTTTGCAGATCAAAACCCGGTATACCTTCGCATTCCCAGGCACTAATGGAAGGACCGCACTCCCCTTCTCCTGCCAGCGAAACAGACATCCCTGTCAGATCCGGATATACTTCCACAAAGAAGGAACCAGCAGCAATATAGCTGTCAACAACGCCATCTGGTTCCAAATCACACTCCAAATAAGCAAAAATCTCGGCACTGCTATTGGTGCAGTTATCGGTTGCAGCCAAACTTCCAACAGCATACGCATCTCCTGCAAGAGGAGGATCATTCGCAGCAGTATAATATCCCACAGAAACGGTCGTCGTTCCCGTGGCTGCCTCGAAGCTCAGACCCACATTTGCAGGATCTGATAAGTCAATGGCATCAGTAGCGCAGAAAGGAAAAGTACCGGCTGCAGGATTTAGTACAGCAGGGCAGCTTACACAACTGTAGCTGGCTTCCGGCAAATCAATGCTTACACAAGACGCATCAACTCCAGCAGTCTGAGCAAGGGTATTCGTAATAGTGAAGGTCACATTACCGGTGCCGGTCTCAGCGGAAAAGTCTGGTGAGTCACCATTAGCATCGTAAGAATTTGATATTTCGTATCCTGTTTCTGCCGAACAATCCCAGACAGATACAGAAGGCCCACAAGCACCATCGTCAATAATGTTGCCGGTCAAGGCACTGAGATCTGGATAAACTTCGATAGTGACAACACCTGCCGCAATATAACTGTCATCAGGTCCACCATTGAAACCATCTCCATCAAGATCGCATTCGAGATAGACAAAGACATCAGTCGAACTATGAACACAATTATCAACTGGAGTAAGAGAACCGGGCGTAAAAGGATCTGAAGGAGGAGCTCCATCTGTTGTATAGTACCCTACACCGAGATTTGTAGATCCAGTAGCAGCCTCATAAGTCAAACCAATTGTCGCATCAGACAAGTCAGCCAAATCTGTTCCACAAAAAGCCTGAACACCACTGGCGCTGGTCAATACTTGTGGACAAACGGTGCAATTATAGGTTGCAGGAATATCCAGTACCTCGCAAACGCCTCCGGCAAGAGCAGCAGGCAAATTCGAATTCGTAATACTGAAGTTTAGGTTTCCTGAAGTCGTCTCCCCGGTAAAATCCGGATTTGTTGCATTTGCCGCATCATAATCATTCGCGATACTAAAGCCAGCAACGCCGTCACACTCCCAGACTGAAATGGATGGACCACAGCCAGCTTCAGCAATTACAGTGACATTCATGGCACTTAGGTCCGGCCATACTTCAAGGAAAATAGAACCTGCAGCAGTATAAGTATCCACTGTTCCATCACCTCCTATATCACATTCGAGATAAAGAAATACCTCCGTGCTACTTTCCGTGCAATTGTCGGTTGCACCAATAGCACCTGCCACATAGGCATCTGCCGCATTTGGAGGATCATTGGCAGCCGTATAGTATCCAACACTTACAGTTGTAGCTCCCGATGGAGCAGGGTAGGCCAAACCATAAACAGTGGCATCACTGAGGTCAGGACTATCAGTCCCACAGAACGGATAAGTTCCAGAAGCATCACTGGTAGGCGTAGGGCAACAATCCGCGATGACGATCTGCACCTCTACAGGATCAGAAAAGCATCCTCCCGCATCTTCTACAACCCAATAGGAGAAAGTATCGGGACTTGTATTGTCCAGCGTGGATGGATGTGTTTCAGCGACAACATCTACTGGCATTACAGCCACTCCATCATAAGCATTATACCAAACAAGACTACCGCCATTTTCTGGTGTAGCAGTCAAATCCGCCAGCAGGTCATTTGTACAATAATTAACAGGCGTCACAACCGTTGGCAAATTCGCCAAAGGAGGTGCAGTAATGGTAACAGTCAGCGTTTCCTGACAGCCCAAATAGTCCGTCACCGTCACATCATAATCACCTTCGCTAAGACCAGCTGCCATATCCCCAAACAAAGTCGAATCATGATTCCAGGTATAACTATAAGCAGGCGAACTGGGATCCGGAGAAGGCGTGCCGCCCGCACCAGCAACAGTTACACTACCGTCACTTCCACCACAGGACGATACAGGTGTATTCGACACCTCAGAAAGAGTCACAGGCGGAGCATCAATAATGACCATTTCAGCTTCGTTCTCGCAGCCACCATTCCCTTGATCTGTAACTGTCACATAATATATAGCGGTGGCCAAAGGACCAATATTTACAGAAACATCACCTGCATTTGCAGTCGTCGAACCAGTCCCCCAGTCGATATCAAAAGGACCGACACCATTGAGCCAATCAACATCAGCCGTTGCAGTAGGGGCACCACCAGAACAGTTAGGAACAATATTTTTCACCAGGACCAATAAGTCATTTGGATTGGGTGTTACGGTAAAGGTCTCTTCAGTTTCACAACTAGTATTAGTATCCGTTACCGTCACTGTATACTGACCACCTGCCAAAGAGCCAAGAGTATTTGAAGCCCCACCTGGTGGAGCAGCCCAAACGTAGGAATAAGAACCAGAGCCGCCACTTACGGAATTGATGGTAATACTGCCATCAGCATTGCCACAATTCTCAGG
>JAHDEE010000149.1:0-8379 GCA_020629005.1 Chitinophagales bacterium | reverse complement strand
AGGTGGCATCGTAAATGTCGGAATCGGCTCTACATAAAGATTGATAGAAACCCAATCCGACCATCCACAACACTCAGAATTCACACGATGGCTAATCACATGCGGAACCCCAGCCAATTGTGGCGCCACGGCAAATGACTGACCAATAACATTCTCTGTGGTCGCTTCTGCAGTTGTCAAGTCACCATCAAAATCCCACTCATACCCAAAGCCTGTCTGCAATGCTTGCAAGTCCACCAACTCACCCTCACAAATCTGATGATCAGGCACTGGACTGATCGGCGCAGCGGAAGTAAATATCTCAGCTTCCACAGGCTCATCCAAAACAATATTGGCAAAACCAGTATAAGTATCTCCTCCACCAAACACAATATCCTTTCTACCTAAACTTGTATACTGAGTAATTACACCAGCACCACCCGGACTTCCAGCAACAGGATTGGCACCTGCTCCGAGGTCCCAGCTACCTCCTGGACCATATTCGATATCGGTCTCTGTGCAATTTCCTCCTGAATAAGTGATAATTGGCTGAGTTGTCAAACTAAAGTTGATATTGCTTTGAGTAGGTCCGCCTCCTCCGTCAGCATATAGTTGTTCAGCTACGCCTAAGGAACCATCTCCACCATCTCCACCATCTCCGCCATCTCCACCTGTTCCACCATCTGCTGGAAAATTCTGGCAGCCCGAACAAGGGTTCTCAGAAGCATCGCCACCAGCGCCGCCGCCACCGCCCATGCCACCCATACCGCCTGCACCAGCGGCTCCAAATGCACCAGCAGTAATTTGGCAGTCCACCACATTACCTCCTGTATTGCTAGACACAAAGATTCCAAAGGAACCACCGCCTCCATATCCGCCAGTTCCTCCGGTGCCACCAGTACCACCGCCGCCACCGCCGCCACCGCCGCCGCCGTCAGTAAATGTTGCACCTCCAGAGCCACCGCCGCCGCCGCCGCCGCCGCCGAGGCCACCCGCAGTTCCATCACCCCCATTGGTTGGAGTAAAATAGGCCGCTGTATAACTTGGCGCACCAGCTGCAGAACCTGTTCCGCCCGCAGATCCGGCAGAACCGTCAGCACCAACTCCACCAAATTGACCTGAAATCACTCCGACATTTGGGCACAGGGTCCCATCGGTCCCAGCACTTCCACCTGATCCAGCACCACCAGAGTTTCCGGAGCCAGCTTGCCCCGAACTTCCGGCTGTAGGACCACTAAAAGCCCCGGAACCATCACCGCCATTTCCGCCGTTTCCACCGTTTCCACCTCCAATCGCGCCTGTGGCTCCACAAGCATCTCCTCCAGGAGCACCTGGATTTCCTGCCGTCCCTGCAGTCCCGTCCAATCCCGCCGAAGCATCCCCCGGCGCAATCACACAGCGAACAATATCATATGCACTACAACCAACCAATCGCACCCCATACGTAGACACACCAATAGGATTGGCAACCGTAGCCGCAGGTGCATTGTCAGTCGTAATGGTCAAATCCTGCAGCCTAAAATTATTCTGAGTATTGATATCAATAGCAATCAAAGCAGGTGCCGTAGCAATCCCATCCCATGGATAAGCTCCAGCAGCAGTTCTGTTAATTACAGTTGTCGTTGCCAATGTCCCATCCGTACTCGTCTTTGTCCAATCAGACAAATATCCACCCTCAAGCGTAATGCCCGAAGTCAACAATATCGGCGCATCAATATCATACTGCCCCACTTGCATCTTGATAACGCCTTCCCCACAAAGCACCTGCGACAATCCACCCAACAAATCTGCAGGATTGTTAGCCGTTCCATCTCCAGCACCTCCCGGCGCCACAAAGATATTCACACAAGTCGGATCAGCAGGAGCGGCATTGCTATAGACAGTGGTACTAGCCGTAGTGATACAACCATTCAATTCCACTTCCACAGTATAAGTCTCCGAACTGGCAGGAGACACCGTAACCGTGTTTCCGCTTGTCCCTGTCGCACCAGTACCTGCTGTCCAGGTCACATTCGCTCCGGCAGTCGCGTTCACACTAAGCGTTACTGATCCACCATTACAAATCACCGGATTAGTAGGTGTGATCGCTGCAAAAGGAGCCGTATTCACCACCACGGTTTCTGTCACAGTCACTGCACAAGCACCACTTCCTACAGTCAGAGAATAGTCAGTCGTTTGAGAAGGATTAACAGTAATAGATGTACCACTGTCCCCTGTACTCCAACTACCCGCCACATTTGCATTCAAAGTAACAGGACCATCCCCCAAACAAATCGGTGCCACCGGTGTAATATCCGGCACATCTGGAAAAGAAAAACTAGCATCACCAATCATCTGATTTCCACAAATATCAGTCACATCAACTGGCGTAATGGTATAAGTCAGCGACGGATCAGGAACGGTATAAGAAACCAAAATCTCGGTAGTATACTCACCACAATCCACACCAACCACACTGGTCACAACACCGCCATTATCAATGGCGAAAGATCCAGTTGTCAAAGGCGAGGTCGCAGGAGATTGTGGATAATTCAAACCGTTACAAGAGATCGGCTCACTTGCCTCAATCACCAAGGGACCACCAGGAGCACAAGGAGTACCCATCGTAAAGGTCGGAGGCGTATTATCAAAAATCTGAGCCGTACCGGTAAAGTCAATCTGATACCCATTGGTATCACCCGTATAATTGTTGACCAGCAACACATAAGTATTACCCGCAAGCACATCAAGCCCGGGCATAAAAGGAGGTTGACCTGCATTCCAACTCATGTTATTCGAATTGGTATTGTTCTGATCCAAACCAGTCAACCCATAGGTGCCAGAATAATTACAACGCAAAGGAGTAGTCATCGTAACATCACAATCCGTACCTGTGATATCCCAAATCGCATAATCATAATCATTCGGCGTCTGAATCTCAAAACCAAATGTACCGTCATTCTGCGCAGTAAAAATATACCACACCGAATTCGTCTCACCAGTCCCCAGACAAGTAGCCCCCGGCAGAATGTCGGTAACACTTCCTCCTCCACTATAAGACTGGTTCTGCGAATACTGCTGCTGACAAACCGGGATTGCACCCATACAATTTTGCTCAGGTTGAGCACTTACCTCCAAACCCGCAATTGCGAACATGGCGATAAAGAGTAATACTAATACTCTCTTCATAGCAAGATATTTTCTTCTTAGGGATAGTGAATCAATCACTGTCTGATTTTGACGACGCTAGGAATGATTTAGACGAGGCATTTTTTGACCGCATCCTTGTTGGCTGGTGGAGAAAAATAACGATGGATAAATCATTTCTAGCAAGGCAAAATGGACAGTCATGGATTCACTATCCCTTAATTCAAAGCCAGTAAGGTGCAGGCAGGAATAATTTCTACTGGCATGATACATTTGAAATTGGGACAGATCATTCCTCGCACTCCAGGAACTAACAATTGAACATTTTGAGACAACCAAGCTTTGCATTAAGCAACACTACGAGCACTCAAGTAGCCTCAGCCATCCTCACAACGCACAACCATAGATAACAAGAATAGAAGCCGTTAGAGGTGTCATGAAATTAGTTTTTGAAGCACTAGCTTTAATATAGGAATTTGATAGACCGAATAGTAGTATCGGCCCGAAAAATCTGTACTGAAGTACAATTTCCAATAAATTTCAAGACGAGAAAGCGACAATCAACCGCTCAGCCCACAAAGAGGCAACAATTCCGATCAACTAAATAGTGAACTAAGCCCCTCAATCACCAAAGTCATCTGGCTAATAATACAGCCAAAAAATCTCGCAATTAGGAAGGAAAATGAGCGATATTTAATTTGAAGCGAAACGCTATCCGGTCGCGTTGAGGGGCTACCCGTGTTCCACTATAATTCACCACCCACCTGCTTGTTCCTGCCGGGCGCCTGCCGTCTCGCCTTGAGGGCGAGCCGCCACGCGCCTGGCAGTCACTGGCGCAGTTGGGCGGTTCATTCCGTTTCACCCGGGGCTATTCTGACACAGCCCCCCACGTAGAAATGATCCAATCCAAAAACCAAAAACCAAGAACCAAGAACCAGCAATCCAACAACCAACAAAGCTACCTCACAACCGTCACATTCCCCTGATACTGCCGCACCTCCCCATCTTGGAAAGTAATGATACAGTAGTAGACAAATACATCCAATGGCACCTCTTCACCCTTGAAAGTTCCATCCCAACTATTATTGATATCGGTACTGCTGAAAATGTTCTTACCCCATCGATCATAGACGTATAGTTCAAACTGTGCAGGAGTACGGCTGGAGTAAACACTGAGTACATCATTGACACCATCACCATTTGGTGACATGGCATTTGGTATCAAAACGTCCTTGATTGTGCAATCATCCACCACGATCAATGTACTGGCACTTACATCTGCACAAGGCTCTTCAGCTGATCCTGTAGTATAGGTAAAGTTGTAACTCGCCGGTTCAACACCATCAAAGTCCAGTAGCGGGAAACTGCCACTAGCCCCGGAACCGTCTACATCCACCCAGCTTCCGCTCACATCGCCATTGAGGATCAGGCTACTGAAGTCTACTACAGAACCCTCAAAGCTCACATTGCAAATCACCTGACTGGGCACCAGTTGTACGGTCGGCGGCTCATGCACTTCTATCACTTGCGAGCTGCTAACCGGTTCACAAAACTCCGGATCACCCGCTGGCGGATCTACCGTATAGGTCACGGTATAAGTACCTGCCGTCAGTCCTTGAGGATTAAACACGGCACCATTCAAGCTACCGGCAGGGGCATCTGTAGTCCAGACCCCAATTGGATCGGTAGTCTCTGTCCAGAGATCGATTAGATTGAAGCCACCTTCATCGGTGCAAAGATCAGTCGTTGGTGGCTGCGTGCTGGCATCTATGTCTGTGCATACTTCCGGACAATCTACTTCTGCCGTAACCGTAAACTGGTTACAAGCTGCGGGAGCATTGACATTTGTGATGGTAAAGCTCACTGTTCCACTGTCGCCAGGAGAAGCCTCGAAATTGAAGCCAGTTCCCTGAAGCCCGTTAAAATCATAACTAGCTGTATAGTCAGCACAATCTTGCGACACGGAAGCCAGACAAGTTCCATCGGTCGCAGTTCCAGAAACATCCGGCCAAATGCTGACCGTCAAACTTCCTACTGCCACAGTGCTACCATCAATCGTACAACCGATCCCCGCATAAAGCGTAATCGTCTCAGCCACACAATTGTCGATGCCGCCATGATCCATTGCCATGCCATCATAAGTCGTTGTCATGTCCACATCTGTGTACCAGGTAATCGGCGGATTGGGCGCACCAACTGCCACCCCGCCTGGATCTGAAATACCCGCTGCAATGACCGCATCTGGAAGATTGGGGATATCCCCGCTGCAAATTGAAGCCGTCTCTGAGGGCTCAGTCGAGCCTGGACAACCACCACAGGAATCAAAGGGCACTGCAAATGTTTCCGTACAACCCGCGGCATTGTCTAATACAATATTGGCTACTCCGGCATCCGTACCAGGAGCAGCTGTCAAATCAAAGTCATTCGACACAATATTATCCAGGGCCGGACAAGCCAGCGTCAAACTGTAATTACAGATCGCATCATCGATACTAATGCTCGGCGCCTGAGGATCAGGATAAACCGTAACCGTCAAAGTACCTGCATTGATGATGCTGTTGTCTATGGCACACTCGATGGTCGCATATAAGGTCACGTTTTCGGCAGTACACAAATCTGCACCACTGTGGCTCACCGCTGTGCCGGTATATTCTGTGGTAAATCCAGCATCGCTGTACCAGGTAATCACCGGATTTGGAGCACCCACTGCTTCCCCGTTTGCATCATTGATGGCAGCTGCTATCACGGCCTCTGGAAGCACAGGCACATCCCCATCGCAGATCGTCACTGCTTCTACAGGTTGAGAACTCGAAGGACAATCATTACAAGCATCGTAGTTGACCGTGAAGGTGTCCGAGCAACCGCCCGCATTATCAACCACAACAGTCGCGCTGCCGCCAACTTCTCCCGGATCACTGAGCATATCAAAGTCATTGCTCACTTCGTTATCAAAACCAGGACAAGCAAGGTTGAGGGTATAGTTACAGATGTCATCATCTTTGGTGATCGTTGGCGCCTGCGGTGCTGGGTAGATCGTCACTGCAAGACTTCCCGCAGCTATCAGAGATCCATCAATGGTACAAGTAATGGCTGCATAAAGCGTCTGTACTTCTTCCGAACACAATTCAGTGCCACTGTGATTCAGGCCGCCATTATCATAGGCAAGCGTCAAGCCGATATCTGTAAACCAACTGATCGTTGGCGTAGCGCCACCGGCTGCTGTTCCACTATCATCAGTAACTGCAGACTGCATCACCGCATCTGGCAGCGTAGGCACATCACCGGTACAAATAGTTGTCACCTCCGAAGGCTCACTTGAACCCGGACAGCCCAAACAGGCCTCATAAGAAACCTCAAAAGGAGCACTACAGCCTCCCGCATTATCAATCACTATATTCGCAGTGCCAGCAGGATCACCCGGAGCACTTACATTCCCAAAGTCATTGGAGACGATATTATCAAAGCCAGGACAGGCAAGGACCACTGTGTAATTACACACATCATCGTCCAGGCTCAGAGTTGGAGCGACTGGAGCAGGATAGACCGTCACATCCAAACTTCCTGCTGCCACTAGAGAACCGTCAATAGTGCAAGTGATCGCTGCATAAAGTGTCTGAACCTCTTCGGCACAAACATCATTACCACTATGATCCAGACCGCTACCATCATAGGCATTGCTAAGACCAGCATCCGTAAACCAACTAATCGTTGGCGTGGCACCACCTTCGGCAGTTCCACTTGGATCACTCACCCCTGCCTGCATCGCGGCATCAGGAAGTGCAGGTACATCACCCGTACAGATCGTTGCCAGCTCTGCCGGCTCTGCGGATGTTGGGCAGCCGCCACATGCATCGTAAGCCACAGCAAAGGTCTCACTACAACCACCAGCATTATCCAGGACAATATTGGCCGTTCCAGCAGGATCACCGGGAGCAGTCACACCTGGGAAATCATTGGAGGCAATATTGTCCAAAGCAGGACAGGCCAACACCACTGTGTAGTTACAAACATTATCGTCCAATGTAATTGTCGGCGCCTGAGGGGCCGGATAAACCGTAACCGTCAAAGTACCTGCGTTGATGATCGAGTTATCTATCGCGCATTCAATCGTAGCATACAGAACCACTTGCTCAGTGGCGCAATTATCAGCTCCACTATGAGCTAAGGCCGAGCCATCATATTCGATCGTAAAGCCAGCATCGCTGTACCAGGTGATCACTGGATCAGGGGAACCGACTGCCTCTCCGTTTGGATCATTGATCGAAGCGAGCACTGCTGCATCCGGGAGCACTGGAGTGTCTCCAGTACAGATGGTGGCCAGTTCCTGAGGCTGTGTAGAAGAAGGACAAGAATTACAAGCATCGTAATTGACCTCAAAACTGTCACTACAGATTCCTCCGCCATTATGAATCACAACAATAGCGGTACCTGCCGGATCTCCCGGTGCGCTCACCATACCGAAGTCATTGCCCACTTCCTCATCAAAGCCTGGACAGGCAAGGTTCAAAGTATAATTACATACATCATCGTCTTTGGTAATCGTTGGTGCCTGAGGGCTTGGATAAATCGTCACCGCCAAGCTTCCTGCTGCAATCAGAGAACCGTCTATGGTACAAGTAACGGCCGCATAAAGCGTCTGTACCTCTTCGGCACAAAGATCTGTGCCGCTGTGGTTGAGTCCACTTCCATCATAAGCAGATGCAAATCCTGCATCCGTGAACCAACTAATTGTTGGTGTAGTCCCCCCTTCGGCAGTTCCACTTGGATCACTCACCCCTGCCTGCATCGCTGCGTCGGGTAATACAGGTGTATCACCCGTACAGATCGTTGCCAGCTCTGCCGGCTCTGCGGATGTTGGGCAGCCGCCACATGCATCATAAGCCACAGCAAAGCTCTCACTACAACCACCAACATTATCCAGGACAATATTGGCCGTTCCAGCAGGATCACCGGGAGCAGTCACACCTGGGAAATCATTGGAGGCAATATTGTCCAAAGCAGGACAGGCCAACACCACTGTGTAGTTACAAACATTATCGTCCAATGTAATTGTCGGCGCCTGAGGGGCCGGATAAACCGTCACTGCCAAAGTACCCGCATTGATGATCGAATTGTCAATTGCACACTCAATAGTAGCATACAAGATCACCTGTTCGGTCGCACAGTTATCGGCTCCACTATGAGCCAGCGCCGAGCCATCATATTCGCTCGTAAAGCCAGCATCGCTATACCAGGTGATCACCGGATCAGGCGCACCGACTGCCTCTCCGTTTG
>JAHDEE010000148.1 GCA_020629005.1 Chitinophagales bacterium | reverse complement strand
AGAATGGCGGAGGTGGTTGCTGTGCTTGTGCTTCGCGTTGCGTTTATTGGAAGCTAGACACACGTTTACTTATCAAAGTTAATTCTGCAATGAAATTGAAGAATGGCGGAGGTGGTTGCTGTGCTTGTGCTTCGCGTTGCGTTTATTGGAAGCTAGACACACGTTTACTTATCATAGTTAATTCTCCAATGAAATTGAAGAATGGCGGAGGTGGTTGCTGTTTTTGCATTTAGTTTCCGGTTCGAGCGGTTCGACAATTGTATTGTCGAATACTATTATGATAAGTACGCGATTTTCTGGTTTGGATTGATGGTGCTGCGAAGCAGGGGTTGGGTTTTGGGTTTTGCTTCGCGGTGG
The DNA here is from genome assembly GCA_020629005.1 of Chitinophagales bacterium. GTDB lineage: Bacteria > Bacteroidota > Bacteroidia > Chitinophagales > UBA2359 > JAHDDV01. Next base: position 15,132 of record JAHDEE010000148.1, on the reverse strand, counting down.
GTTTGCGATAAACTAGACACACGTTTACTTATCATAGTTAATTCTCCAATGAAATTGAAGAATTGCGTTGGTGGTAAGTTTGGGTTTGTGCTTCGCGGAGGGTTTATGGAAAGCTAGACACACGTTTACTTATCATAGTTAATTCTCCAATGTAATTGAAGAATGGCTGACTCGGCGATGAGCTCAGTATCTTTGCACAATTACTGGTCCCTTCCTTCCACAGTAGTCTCTGGCGCTGGAATGGTAGTAGTCTTCTGGACTGGTGACGAATCCGGAGACCACGGGATTCTGATGAATATAGTTAACCTTCTGTCGCAAGAATTTTGCTGTGTAGATTTCCCTAGCGTGATATCCATCTTGCCATAGTAGGTGCTCGGATTCTTTATTGGCAAATTCGGCCGCTTTGGCGAATTTTTTTAGCATCCATTTTCGTCTGCTTTCTGGTTTCGTTTTAATCGATTCAATTAGTTCCCTAGTAGTGAATCGCTTCGAGTTTTGGATGACTTTTCGGAGGTCGCCACCTTCTGGGCAGGCTGCGACCAAGTGTAAGTGGTTGGGCATTATAACGTAGGCATAGATGATAAGCTGCTTATGCTTTGTGCAATAGTTTAATGAATCTGTGATGATGTCGAAGTAGCGCTTCCGCGTGATAAGACTGACCCAGCCGGTGATGGTGTAAGTCACAAAGTGTACACCGTTGGGGTCGTCGATTCTGTAAGGCTTTGCCATTTTGTATCGGATTTGTAAGATTATAGAGTATTTGGGATGGAGGATTCCACAAAAAAAATGGAGTTTTTTTATCGTGGTGCTTCGCGTTACGTTTATTGGAACCTAGACACACGTGTACTTATCATAGTTGATTCTCCAATGAAATTGAAGAATGGCGGTGTTGGTTGCTGGGTTTGTGCTTCGCGTTGCGTTTATTGGAAGCTAGACACACGTTTACTTATCAAAGTTAATTCTCCAATGAAATTGAAGAATGGCGGAGGTGGTTGTGGTTGTGGTTTTAGGTAAGATGATAGGGGATGGGGTTGGTGGCGCGGTGGAGGTGGGTGCAGTTAGCCCTGATAGTAGCGAAAATGAGGCTGCTGACTGCTGTGGTGACTGCTGCTCAGTGGTGGCTCGGAGCTTGCGGAGAGACGCCAATGAGCTTGCAGGAACAAGCAGGCGGCTGCCTCATTGCAGCGGATAGCAGGTGATCCGTTTCTGCGTGAGGGATTCGCTTCGCTCCTAAAAAATAAGTGAGTATTTGTTCCTTAATACTGATCTGTAGTGTGGTTACTGAAGGTGTTATGCGGGCTTAGGCATCTGGCGTTTTGTTGTGGCTAGAAAAAAGAAAAGCCCCGAAACAAAATTGCTTCGGGGCTTTTCAAATCGATTCTATTGCGCTTATTTGATCTTGTAGCTAGAACTTATGGGAGACCTGGAACATGACCAGGCGCCCTATCAGCGGTGTGCCGACGAAGTGTTGCTGTTCGTTATTGTATAGGTTCGTGATGGTGGTGGACAGCTGGAGGTTTTTGTAGAAGTTTGGTCTCCACGATACATCCAAATCCATGTCGTGGATAGCTTCTACGCGACCTACATATGCTCCTGAATTTGCAGGGTAGCCATCCTGGTAACGCCATCTTAGACCGACGTCAACACCGGCATCAGCCAGGCTGTAAGTGGCACCTACACCCATTTTGAATTTCGGGGCGTTTAGCGCGATATAGCCAAACTGTGCTCCATCTACCTGGATGGAATCTTTGTCGACCCATGAGGAGTTGAAGTTTAGTTTTAGCTCATCGGTTGCGTAGTAGTTGATGCCAAGGTCTGCACCCATGATGCTTATGTCACCAATGTTTTTGTAGGATACGAGAATCGCATCGCCATCTGCTTCTGCAGGATTGATTACACCTATTGGTAGCTGGCCTGTTGCTCCACCTACAATTACAGCCATCTCATCAGAGCCTGTGCCATTCATTGTTCCATCACCATAGTCTGGGTTTCCGTCGAGTAGACCATCGAGCTGTGTCTTTAGCAAGTCAGGGAGGTTCTCATAATTTTCTACCACCGTTGGAATCAAATCTGTTGCTACAGCTTCGCTATCGAATAAGACCGCAGGCGCAATCGATGTGATCGGGCTTACGAAATCTTTCATATCTGATCTATATACATCTACAGTTACGAAGAGCTTGTCGGAAAGGATTCCTTTGTATCCAATTTCGTAGGTTTTGGTAACTGTGTTTTTGATGGAACCAATATCGGAAATATTCTCCCAGTCAGACTCTTCAAATGAACCCGTAGTAAGGTTAACGTCTCTCACCATGTGCGGAAGATTGCTCACATCTGATGGGATAATAAGATCGACAATCCCAGGGATTACAGGTGCAAGGGTTGGCGCTTGCTCAATAAAGCCTTGTGCTACTACGTTGACCATTGTTGCCCATGCAGCATTATTGATACTTTGATCTCCTACATGGTAGTATTGGTCTGCTTCTCCTCCTACAATGCTTGATCTGAACTGCGGACGAAGTGCATTTTCGAAGAATGGGTTTTCTGCGATTGAGTAATCGAAGCCGCCCTGGTTACCCTGTGCGCGAATCTGCGTTCCGGTTGGGAAACGAAGCTGAAGGATATCGAGGAACAGGTTGTTAGATGATGGGGAGCCAAATGCACGATTATAGGTCAAACGGAAATTGTGCTTGTAGTTTGGCTTGTAGACAACTGCAGCTCTTGGTGAGAAGAAAATGTCATCCACATGATTGTGATAATCGGCTCTGATGGCACCAAGTACATCTAGCTTTGGCGTAACTGAGTAATCACCTTGAACGTAGACACCGTATTCATTGATTGCGTCTTCAGATTCAAATCTACCATTGATGGTGTTTTTGGTATCCGGGCGCGTCCAGAGTGCGTCTATTCCATAGATCAGGTTTAGTCTTGAAATTGGTTCAGCGCTATGCTGAATTTGTGCTACCCATAGTCTTGAGTTGTCTCTTGTGGCATTTCCAGAACGAAGTAGATATGTGTCATCTCCGGCATTGCTTGTGTTTACAAAGGCTTGCAGGAACAAATCCTTGTATCGGAAACGTGCCTGCTGATAGGTGTATGCCCATCCTTCGGACATCGCTGCACCGATTCCTGTTAGTTCGACATTGGCGGCATTGTTGTAGCCCGAAGCCAAAACTAGTTCTGAATCTCTGTTGAATCTAAGGTCGATACGACCGTCGACTGAGTATTTCTTAATGTCGTAGTTTCTGATGTTGTTTACTGTATCTCCCGGCAAATAGTTGCCAAGTGAATCTGTTCCTACTGGCGTACCGTCTGCAAGAAGTGGTTGCTCACCAGTGGTGCCTTGAAGGCTTCGTACGATTTGCTGTGGTTCGAAAGGATCGTTGTATTTCCAGTCATCTCCGTTGAACCAGGTACCGGAAATTTTGTATCCGATTTGCAGGCCATCTTCGTTCTTAGTAGGAATTTTGCCCGCATGTCGGAGGCTGCCTTGCATGACCATTCGGTCGCCCATGCCATCGTTGTCAAATATTGGTGTGTAGGGCACATCTGAACCGCCAACAAAAGGCACTTCGCCATCAACTTTGGAACGGAACCCAACACCAAAACTCACCTTGGTTTCCTGCACATCGAGTGGGGATTTGGTGATGATATGCATTACACCGTTGGCCACGTTTGGACCATAAAGTGCTGATGCCGGACCTCTCAGAATTTCCATTCTTTCGATGTCATCATTGTTGGATGGGATCATTTGGTAGGCATTCACACGCAATGATGGAACACGTGCGATACGGTTATCCACCAAAGAAAGAAGGGAGCCACCAAATATATTGTTGAATCCCCTTACTACTACTGCACCGCTATTAAGTCCACTCTTGATGATATCTACCCCGGAGGTGCCTTTCATGATATCAGTGGCTGATACTGCCACTTTGTTTTCGATGGCGGCAGATTCGATGAGTGAAATCGAAGCCGGAGCGTCGAGCACTTTTTCTTTTCTTCTCGAAGCACTTACGACTACCTGATTAAGAGAGGTAGCTGCTGTGGCCATTTTGATGTTGGTTGTGCCTCCTTCACCCACGGTGACTTCCTGATCTTCGAATCCTACATATTTGAACACAACTACGTCGGTTCCTGAGAGACCTGAAAGTGTATAGTTACCATCGAAATCAGTAAGGGTTCCGATGGAAGAGTCTTTTACTTTTATTTGTACACTAATCAAGCCTTCACCGGTATCGGCGTCGGTAACAGTACCACTTATGGTGCGGTCTTGTGCCCAGCTGAACAGGGATGTAGTGAACAATAGTAAGAAAATGGTTAATAATCTCTGCATAAGTGAGTTTGTTTTGTTGCTAGTGTTTAGTATATCACAAATCATGCCACATTAGGGAATACTGCTAAGCGAATGTGTCGGGTAGTGAACCTGCTTTTGATCCCGCACATGGAAAGTTGTTGTAATGTATCCCCCGAAGAAGCATCAAAAGATAGCGATTAATTCGCTTTTTTTCAAAACTGGCACGGCCTTTCAATAGTGGATGACAAGTGGACATACTTACAGCGTTTTTTTCATATCTTGCGTGGCGTTAACCTATTTCCATTACAGTTGCAGTAGATTAAAATTTGTTAACAATTTCAGTTCTTGATTTTCATTTGTGAGCTTATTAATTTTGCGCTTCATTGGAAGTTAGGACTGATAAGAACACAGTATTTGCTTCGTATTTTCGTTTGAGAAAACAAGCGTTTTTATTGCCAGCGGGAAAAATCTGATTATGGATATTCAAGTGCAAAACTTGACAAAGAAATATGGGAGGCAGAAGGCGGTCGACCAATTGTCTTTTGATGTACGAACAGGAGAAATTTTGGGATTTCTGGGACCAAATGGTGCCGGGAAAACCACTACGATGAAAATGATCACTTGCTTTCTTGCACCCTCAGATGGTGATGTGAGTGTTGGTGGTTTTTCCATTCTGAAAGATCAACAGAAAATCAAGCGTTCTATCGGATATTTGCCTGAGCATAATCCACTTTATTTGGACATGGCGGTTATCGATTATCTACGCTTTTCCGGAGCCATTCAAGGAGTGAAGAAATCCCAGTTGGGCGACAGAATCAAGGAAATGATTCGTGTTTGTGGGCTCAACAAAGAAAAGCATAAGAAGATTGGAGAGCTATCCAAAGGCTTCCGCCAAAGGGTCGGATTAGCCCAGGCTTTGATTCATGACCCGGAGGTCTTGATCCTGGACGAGCCCACTACAGGTCTTGATCCAAACCAGATTGTAGAAATACGGGAATTGATCAAACATATTGGCTCCCAGAAGACCGTCATTCTGAGTACCCACATCCTTCCTGAAGTGGAGGCGACCTGTGATCGCATCATCATTATCAACAACGGGAAAATTGTGGCTGAAGGAACACCGGAGAATCTGAGAAAGGAGGCTTCAGGAACGGAGATCAGTCATGTTCGTATTGAGGATGGCGAAAGAGACGCGGTGTTCCAGAGGCTGCAGGAGCTGGAAACGGTTGCCATGGTAGATTTGCTCCCTAACGGAGCTTTCAGTATCGAGAGCCAATTAGAGCAAACTTCACGGAGAGACATCTTTAGATTATGTGTGGAGAATGGTTGGGTGCTGACGGAAATGACTCCGGTGGAGCGAGACCTGGAAGATGTGTTTAGGAATGTGACAATTGAAAACTAGTCCTGATCATTTCCAGATCAGAGTAAAGTAAGCAAAACAAAATCGATGGGTTCAATTATAACGATAGCCAGAAGAGAGCTAAGTACCTTTTATGATTCCATGATAGCCTATATGCTTTTAGGTGGATTTCTTGCGCTATGCGGATTTTTTACCTGGTTATATGGCGGCTTTTTTGGACGGGATGTTTTTTTTAGTGGACAAGCCTCCATCGCACCATTTTTTGGTGCGGCGGTGGTTCTGTTGTGGATTTTCATCGCTGCACTCAGCATGAAGCTTTTTGCTGAGGAGACAAAAACGGGTACACTGGAACTGCTGCTTACCAAACCTGTTACTGATTGGCAGGTGGTCATGGGTAAATTTCTGGCCTGTGTCAGTTTGATTTTTGTGGCGCTGTTGTGCAGTCTGCCATACTATTTCACAGTAGCCTGGTTGGGGCCTGTAGATCATGGAGCTGTATGGTGTGGATATTTGGGCTTGCTGCTGGTAGGTTCCACTTATGCAGCCATCGGAATTATGTGCAGCAGCCTTACCGACAACCAGATTGTCGCTTTCCTTTTGACCATCATTGTCGGGATAATCTTCCTGTTTATTTTCTCTTTGCTTTCGGCTTATACCAGTGGTATGGCCGCCAAGCTGTTTGATTATCTAAGTATTCTGACGCATTACAGCTCCATTGCTCGTGGAGTGGTGGACAGCAAAGACATCATCTATTTCCTATCGATAATCGGTTTCTGCCTGATGAGTACAGTAACCGTTCTTTCCAGAAGAAAAATTGCGGACTAAGTCCTTTACAACGTAAGAGATATGGCAAGTAAAACTTCGAACCGATTGCGAATCCTTCTTGTGCTGGCAGTATTGGTTCTAATCAATTTTATCGCTTCTAAGTGGTTTTTTAGACTCGATTTTACGGCAGATCAACGATATACCTTAAGCGATGCTACCAAGGACATATTAGCTGATCTCGATGATCCGGTGACTGTAGATGCTTATTTCTCAGAAGACATGCCCACCCAAATAGATAAGGCGAAGCAGGATTTTGAGGAGCTATTGGTGGAATACAAGAATCGATCGGGTGGCAATATTGAGTACCAGTTTATCAATCCAAATGTAAGCCAGGAAAAGGAGCGCGAGGTGCAGCAAGAGGGTATCATGCCGATTTCCGTTCAGGCAAGAGAGAGAGATCAGATTACGCAGAAGCGTGCTTACCTTGGGGCTGTACTGAAGTATGGAGATAACAAGGAAGTCATTCCTGTGATACAACCTGGAGCTGCCATGGAATACTCCCTTTCTTCTTCGATAAAGAAGATCGCTATTTCTGACAAGCCGAAGATCGGCCTGGTTCAGGGACATGGGGAGCCTGGTCTGGAAGAATTGCAGCAGGCCAAGGAGCTGATGGACATTTTGTATGTCACAGAACCGGCGGACTTAAATGATGCGGAATTAGCTACGAAATATCAATCTTTGATCATTGTTGCGCCTAAAGATTCCTTTTCTGTGGCAGAATTGAACAATCTTGAAAACTATTGGAATCAGGGGCGTGGAGTTGTAATTGCTCTCAATCGAGTGGATGTACAATTACAACAGGCAAGCGCTGTGGGAAATACCACCGGCCTTGAGGGTTGGTTGGCTCAAAAGGGGGTCTTAATCGATGAGAATTTAGTACTGGATGCAAAATGTGGTAATATCACCGTGCAACAAAACATGGGAATCTTCTCCATTCCGCGACCAGTAAAGTTTCCTTATTTACCGCAGATCCAGAATTTTGCTGAACACCCAATCACAAATGGCCTGGAAGATGTGTCCTTTATTTTTGCCAGTACCGTGGCTTTCGCTAAGCAAAGCGACGCTCAGCAATTTACCTCGCTGGTTCGTTCTTCTGGCAGTGCTACTATCGAAGGCCCTCCATTTGCTTTTGACATTGATCGCCAATGGACCCAGAGAGACTTCCCACAGCGCAATTTGACTATGGGCGGATTGCTCGAAGACCTTTCCGATGAAAGCACTCCAAAGAGGATGGTAATATTTGGTGATGGTGACTTTGTGGTTAATGGCTCTGGGCAGCAGGCACAGGGGCAGAAGCAAGATAATTTGAGCTTATTCGTAAATGCAGTTGATTACGTGTCTGGTGAAACAGGCTTAAATGAACTGCGAACCAAGACGGTGATGTCGCGTCCGATTGAGAAGGAATTGACAGATGGAAAGCGTCAGATGATCAAGATGCTAAATTTTGCGCTTCCTATTGGCTTGATCGTTTTGTATGGAATCTTGCGATACAGCAATAACCGTCGCAAGCGCAGAAAGTGGATGGATGAAAACTATGCTTGATTGACTGCGACCTCGTTTGCCATTGAATTTACTTCCTTGAATAGCTATGAAAATTTCTAATCTCTTACTAGTTGGTCTTTTGCTTGCTCTCTTAGCATTGGCATATTTTGTCATGCAGGGAGAGAAAGCCAGCACCCGCACATTCGAAGCAGATTTTATCTCGCTGGATACGTCTCAGGTAAGTGGAATTGTTCTCTATCCTCCCTTAGAGCAATTCCAGGCAGTCAAAATCAACAGACCTATTGGTACGGCAAACTGGAGGGTCGAATCCCCGGAGGGTCAACAACCAGCAAGGCGAGACCTCATAGCTAACATGATGACTCAGGTTTCCAAAATCAAGGCCGACAGGGTAGTCAGTCGTAATCAGGAAAAATGGGCTGAGTATAAGGTTGGTGACAAAGGCACCAGAGTTCAGTTTCTCAGTGGCGAGCAGGTAATGTTAGACTTGGTTATTGGCAAGATTACTTTTGGCAGTGATAAACCATCGCAAGGCATGGGAGTCCCACAGCAGCAGCCGACCTCTTATGTTCGTCTCAAGCAGGATAATACGGTCTATTCAACGCCACTTTTTCTAGAGCCTAGTTTCAACAAAGCAAGTTCCTCATTGGTGGATACTTCAGCTGTCGTGATACAATAAAAAGTCCGTATTCCCGCTTTGAGCTTCGATGCGCGAAAGGTCCTGCAGATGGAAAATTATCCTTAATTTCGTAGTTCAAAATTGTGAAGATGAAACAACTCAATACCCTCCTGCTTGCGATTGTAATGCTAATGGCTTGCGTCCCTGCATTTGCTCAGGTCCAGCCACAAACTCCAGGAATAGAACCCGAACCCGAATGGATTCCGAATGCCATTTATGAAGTTCGATACTGGCAAGATGTAACTCGCCCTGGATCCTCAGATGTACTTCTTGACACTATGTACTACTTTGGAAATGATCGGGCTTCCTTTACTTATTCAAATGTCCGTTGTGCCAGCTATCATTGTCGGGAAACAGATTCACTGATCTACTCGATGGTGCCTAAGTTCGATCCTCACTCCACTGCTGAATGGACTCTCGGTGAAAACTACATAAGAAAGAGCAATACGGTGTCTATCCCCTTTCGAGGAAGAACCAGGCAGGTACATAAGGTCTTTATCACGAACCAACACAACAAGAACACAGGAATCGGGGAATACGCGCTGGTATCCAAGGAGTTTGGAGTGATATTTAGGTGGAACACAGACGGTGAGATTTTCCAGCTAATCCGAATAGATGTTGCGAAGGAGGGCAAGGCCGTTGATAATCTGGAATTTATCCCAATGCTCGACCACATTTACCGCTCGGATCTATTTAAGCCCAACTAGTGAAAAAAACCAGACATTTTTGAAACTATTTTAGCAATTTAGGGTTTTGCATAGTATCTTTGTCCGGCGTTAGAAAATTGGCCGATGGTGTAACTGGCAACACGTCTGGTTTTGGTCCAGAAGAGTCTAGGTTCGAGCCCTAGTCGGCCAACTAAACAAAACCCTTTGTTCTGACAAAGGGTTTTGTTTTATTTAATCCCTCGAAACTATGTAGTGTGTAGGTAATTGAACAAATATCAGTGAGAAAGGGAGATCGAAGGTCTCCCCGTTGTATTTATCAAATATCAAACGCAAAGAGGGGCAAATAATGCCCCTTTTTTTATTATGACTAGTGAAGAAAAGATAAAAGAGCTTTTGGAAGCGCATTTTGCAGACACAGAATACTTCCTTGTCGACATTGTCAGCAAGGGCAAGAGAATTGAAGTGTATATTGATGGCGATGATAAGATGCCCATAGATAAGTGTGTGGAAGTGAGCAGGTTTCTGGAGGCGGAGCTTGAAGCTGGCGGTTTTGTAAGTGAGGATTATCTTTTGGAGGTTTCGTCTCCAGGAATGACAAATCCGATCAAGGTGCTAAGACAGTATCAAAAGTACCTCGGCAGAACATTGGAGATTTTAATGGCAGATGGTACTCGAAAAGAAGGAGCGCTAAAGTCGGTTGATGGGGTCAAGTTGGTTATCGAAGAGACGATAAAAAAAGGGAAAAAAGCGAAAGATATAGAATTGCGTGAAAGTGAGATTGCTTTTGCAGATCTCAAAAGCGCAAAACGAAAAATTACATTTTAAAGTAGCATTATGCACAGTCTTAATCTTGTGGAATCCTTTTCGGAATTCAAGGAGTTCAAAAACATCGACCGCCCCACCATGATGAGGGTGCTGGAAGAGGTGTTTAGGACAATGATCAAGAAGAAGTTCAACACCAAAGACACCGAAAATTTTGACATCATTGTCAACACAGACAAAGGTGACCTTGAAATCTGGCACAAAAGAACCATTGTTCCGGATGGAGAGGTTGTAGATGATTTGGCAGAAGTTGCCTACTCACAGGCCATCAAACAAGAGCCTGATTTTGAGCTAGGTGAGGATCTTTATGAGGCCATTACTTTAATGACTTTCGGAAGAAGAGCCGTACTGGCAGCTCGTCAAACACTGATATCCAAGATTTTGGAATTGGAAAAAGATGAGCTCTATCAAAAGTACTCACAGCGAGTGGGCGAAATTGTTACAGCTGAAGTTTACCAAATCTGGAAAAAAGAGTTGCTACTACTGGATGATGAAAGTAATGAGCTCATTTTGCCTAGAAGAGAGACTATTTCGCACAAAGACCGTTTCAAGAAAGGCGATACTGTACGTGCCTTGGTAAAAGAGGTCGTCAACAAAAACAATAATCCTCGGATTATCCTTTCGAGAACAGATAAGGACTTCCTGGCCAAATTGATGGAGTTGGAAGTACCGGAGATTTTTGATGGCCTGATTACCATCAAAAAAATCGAGCGTGAACCAGGTGAAAGAGCAAAAGTTGCGGTAGAATCCTACGACGATCGGGTCGATCCAGTTGGTGCATGTGTAGGAATGAAAGGATCCCGGATCAGTGGTATCAGTCGTGAACTTAGGAATGAGAATATTGATATTATCAATTTCACCAATAATACCAGCTTGTTGATTCAGCGCTCTTTGACACCTGCGAGAATTTCGTCAATGGAAATTGATGATGACAATAAACGAGTTGCAGTATATCTGAAGCCAGATCAAGTGTCACTTGCAATTGGTAGAGGTGGACATAACATCAATCTTGCCAGTAGGTTAACTGGCTACAAAATTGATGTGTACCGTGACATCGAGGAGCATGATTTTGACATTGAGCTCGCAGAGTTTGATGACGTAATAGAACCGTGGATTGTAGAACGATTGATCAACATCGGTTGTGATACGGCACTTAGTGTACTTGAGCTTAGCTTTGAGGAGTTGGAAAGACGTTCTGATCTTGAAGAAGAAACAATCAGGGACGTGCGAAGAATTCTTCGGGAAGAATTCGAAGAAGCCCGAAAAGAGGAGGAAGCCGCAGCTCGAAAAGCACAGATTTCAGTAAGAGAGGAAAAACGAAACGCCGCTGCTGCTGCAGCTGCCCAACAAGCTGAGGAAGCAGCCAAAAAGGCAGAAGAGCCAGCAGGTGGAAGTAGCACAGAAGAAGAAAAGGCTAAAGAGCCAGCTGAAGAAACCGGTGAAACGGCAACTGAAACCACTGCTGAGGCAACTGCCGAAGGCGCTGCTACCGCGAGCGATGAAGAGGCGGCTGAAAGCACAAAAACGACTGAGACTGCAACAGTTGAAACAACAGAGTCAGAAGTAACAGAAGCTGCGGTGGAAACGGCAGAAACAGAGATCGAGAAGACAGAAGATACTAAGGAAGAAAAGGAAGAAGCAGAACCATCCCAGGATGCGGAGCAGGCAGGGACAGGTACAGATGAAGGAGATAATGAGACCTCCTAAAGCAGGTAGTTTCACGGACTGAAAAGACAATTTAGAACAAAGTACTGGTTTTAATCAGTGGTTTGCAGGCTGATTTAGTTTGAATCGCTAATCAGGAATATAGATTTATTAAATTTAGCTAACTTCGTTTAGCACTTGACGTACTGCGTCAATTCAATATTGTACATGGCAGAAACCGATAAAAAGACTTACCGGCTTGCAAGAGTCGCAAGTAAACTTAACACTGGGTGGGAAACCATAGCCGAAAATCTCCTGGATAACGGCTACGAGGTTTCAAAGAACCCCAATGCGAAGATTACGGAGGAGATGCACAAGCATCTTATGGCTGAGTTTAGTACTGATTTGGCAATCAAGAAGAAGTCAGAGCAGATCACCATTGGTGTGCGCAAGGAAGAAGAACCTGTTGTACCACCTCCGGTGACCAAACCTGTTGAGGAAGGAAGCAATTTCCGTGAACTAACGGAAACCATTCTCAACCAGACCGCAGATGGAAAAGAGCCTATCCCGACTATCGAGCTTCAGGGAGGCAAAAAGGATGCTGATGCAGTAGAAATCGAGACCCCATTGTCTGCCGATGAACTGGCAGCTGTTGGTCCTATGCCTGCTACGGAAGCCCCCAAAGAAACTCCAGTAACGCCGGAAGTGAAGGCCGAGGCCCCAGCAGCAGAGCCGACAAAGGAGCCGGAACCAGAAATCAAGGCACCACCAGTAGAAGAAAAGAACGAGCCTGTTCCTCCTGTTGCTAAGGAAGAGCCAGCTCCCGAAGCAAAGCCGGAAGTTCCTATCGCGGAAGTGAAAAAGCCGGAAGTGGAACAGCCTCCTGCCCCAAAGGTCGAAAAGCCAGCAGCGAAGGAAGAAACTAAGCAGCCAGCTAAGCCGGATAAGGTAGAAAAGCCTGCGGCTAAGAAGAGTCTGCCGGAAAAGAAGAAGACAAAGGAATCGCATGCAAAACCTGCTGCGAAGCAAAAGGATAAGCAGAAAGAAGCCAAACCTGCTGCCGAGGCAAAGCCCAAAGATCAAAAGCCGACCCGGCAACCAAGCGCCATCGATCCCATACCAGCAGCAGACGACAAACTACATGTACGGGAAAAAGTGACACTGGAAGGTGTAAAGGTAGTAGGCAAAATCGAACTGCCCGTTGAGCCGACTAAGAAGGAAAAAGAGAAAAAGAAAGAGGAAGAACGCAAGCGCAGAAAGCGTAAGAAAATTCCTAATAAAGCAGGTAGAAGCGCCACACCAGGCGGGAGGCCGCTAGGAGGTGGACAGTCCAGATCTGGATCAGGTCGTGGACAAGGAAAAGGAAAACAAGGAGGCCGAAAAGGCACTCCTAAACCAGAATTGTCCGAAAAGGAAATTCAGGATAAAATCAAAGCAACAATGGCCAAATTGAGTGGCCAGGGTAGTGGAAAAGGACAAAAGGCCCGCTACAAAAAACTCAAGAAAGAAAAGGCAGCCGCAAGAGAAGCACTCGAAACCGGAGATGAGAAGCTACAGTTGACAGAGTTTATCTCTGTGAGCGAGTTAGCAAGCATCCTCGATGTTAGTGTAACGGAAGTCATCTCCAAGTGTATGTCTCTCGGCGTAATTGTATCCATCAATCAAAGACTGGATGCTGAAGTGATCGAGCTGGTAGCAAGTGAGTACGGCAATGAAGTCGAATTCATTAACGTTACCGAAGTCGAAGAGGTACTGGAAGAAGAAGACAACCCCGAGGCTATGGAGTCACGAGCTCCAATCGTAACCATCATGGGGCACGTCGATCACGGTAAAACCTCCCTGCTTGACCATATTAGAAAAGCAAACGTTGTGGCCGGTGAGGTTGGGGGTATCACACAGCACATTGGTGCCTATGAAGTAACCACCGATTCGGGAAAAGCCATCACATTCCTTGATACTCCGGGTCACGAAGCCTTTACCGCGATGAGAGCAAGGGGGGCCAAGTTGACGGATGTTGCCGTGATTGTGATTGCTGCAGATGACAATGTGATGCCTCAAACCAAGGAGGCAATCAGCCACGCACAAGCTGCTGGTGTACCGATTGTTTTTGCTATCAATAAGATCGACAAGCCAAACGCTAATCCTGATATTGTTAAAAAGGAACTCTCTGATATGAACATCCTTGTCGAAGACTGGGGCGGTGATTATCAGTGCCAGGAAATTAGTGCCAAGACCGGGCTCAACATAGATGAATTACTAGATAAGATTTTGCTACAGGCCGAAATGCTGGAACTCGAAGCCGATGCAGGCAAGAGAGCAGTAGGAACCGTAGTGGAAGCAGCATTGGATAAAGGCCGGGGCTATGTCGCTACTGTGTTGGTTACTGCAGGTACATTGAAAGTGGGAGAGAACCTCGTTTGTGGGCAATACTCTGGCAAGGTCAAAGCAATGTTCAACGAGCGTGGAGGAAATGTGATAGATGCTGGACCAGCAACTCCAGTCCTAATTCTCGGTCTCAACGGAGCACCACAGGCAGGTGAGAAATTCTACGTGATGGAAACAGAGCAGGAAGCAAAGTCCATCGCCAACAAACGGGAGCAGATCATGCGTGAGCAAGGCCTGCGAACCATGAAGCACATCACCCTTGATGAAATTGGTCGAAGACTCGCACTCGGAAACTTCAAAGAGCTAAACCTGATCGTAAAAGGGGATTTCGATGGTTCCGTAGAAGCACTTTCCGATTCTTTGCTCAACCTCTCCACAGAAGAGGTCGCAGTAAAGATCATCCACCGATCTGTAGGGCAAATCAAAGAATCAGATGTACTTCTCGCAACGGCCTCAGACGCGGTAATCATGGGCTTCAATGTCCGTCCATCACTCAGCGCAAGAAAGCTGGCGGAGAAAGAAAACATTGAAATCAGAACCTACTCCATCATTTACGATGCGATCGAAGAGATCAAATTGGCAATGGAGGGAATGCTCGAACCCACCATCGAAGAGAAGATTGTATGCAACGTCGAAATCCGCGATATCTTCAAGAATTCGAAGTTCGGAACAATCGGCGGTTGCTATGTTGTTGATGGTAAAATTACCAGAAACACCAAGATTCGATTGCTACGAGATGGTATCATCATACACACCGGCGAGCTAGCCTCGCTCAAGCGGTTCAAAGACGATGTAAAAGAGGTATTGCACAATTTCGAATGTGGGGTGTCCCTCAAGAATTACAATGACATCAAGGTCGGAGATGTGATCGAAGGTTTCGAAGAAGTCGAAATCAAGAGAACACTCTAGTGCTACGCAAACGAAATTCGCACCACCTTTAAGGGCTTCTATTTCTGTC
>JAHDEE010000147.1 GCA_020629005.1 Chitinophagales bacterium | reverse complement strand
CCACAACTAAGCATAGCAGTACCCCAATTATCCCCATTTGTGCCAGTTGCTGCCTCAGGCACCCGAATAAGATTTCCCTGGATCAGGGAGCTGTTGGTGTTGCTCATTGTGATAGCTCTGGAGTTGCCAAGGAATTGGTTGTTGGCCACTGTGACGACACGCTGTGATTGTATCGAGTAGCAGTCCAGTGCCTGAAACAAGCCTTGAAACATATTCCCAACACTTGCATCATCCACATCCCCCAAAGTTAGACGTACGTCAGCGGTCACAATCCCCAATCCATTGCGATAAAGTAGATTGCTCTGCGGGCGCTGATCCTTAAAACTACTATTCGTAATACGCATATTGGCAACATCAATGGCATGTACAAATGTAAACTCGTCGAGACTGTTCAAGTAGTCATTATTATCGAACTTAAAACTACAGTTGCGAATGTTGAGTGATTGCTCGTCGTTTAAGTTGTAGACCTCCACAGCTACCACATTGTTAATGAAATGACTGTCTTCAATCTGCAACTCCACCAGTTGCAGCAGCCCGGAAGCCTGCACAAATACTGCTCGTCTTGCGCCTTGCACGGTGCTGTTTCCACTTATTTCCAGACTAGTTGGCAGTGGATTTGCAGAAATCACATCCAGGTGCTTTTCCACATGAATGCCCGCCCAGTTATACACTGATTCTGCACATGGATCCTCACGCAATAGAGAATTGTCACGCACGATCAGCTTTCCTCCATCTTTCACAAGTATGCCAGAATTCATATCCAGAAATCTCACCTCGGCGTTCTCGATGGTAAGGAGCTCACCACCACCTACAATAAGCATGCCCTTAACATAGTATATCCCCTCGCTCCAGACAGAGAGTCCAATTTCGCTCTGGGCATCAAAGTAGTTTGCGTCCACAACAGGATCATATGGCAGACATTCGCAGACATCCAAATCGTATGCTTCACAATCAGTCTCACATTCCGGTATCTCGGCTATGTGCTCGCAGTCGCAGCTGTCTAAGTCGTAGACATCTTCGGTGTAGCAAAGGCTGTCGTCACATTCTGGTATCACCTCCTCATGTTCGCATTGACAAAGCTCGCTATTGTAACTGTCAATCGTGTAACACAGGCCATCATCACAGTCCGGAACTAGTACATCAACACATTGGCAATTTACTTCATCAAAAGTCTCACAGTTGGCATCGCAGTCAGATGGCTCCTCAAGACTACACTGGCAGGAAGGCATTGCTATCGGTTGTAGTTCGAAGACAAAGGATTTTTGACATTGAAGTAATACTGCTTCAGAACTAGCTTGATATTCAAACAATCCCTCTGAATCCTCATATTGCACAACCAAAGTTATTGGGCTAGTAGAACTTTCGGCCGGAAGTAGGAGAGAAGATTCACCACTGATTAGCTGACCATCCTGATACCATTCGTAGGAGTTTGCCTCTTGTCCAGCTGGAATGCCTGGCGCCAATAGCTGATCCTGATTTGAGCAATAAGAAAGGGCATAAGTATCTTCTGCAGCTGTTGATTGCAAAGTGCTAATATCAAGTCCCGAAGATGCGAAGTCGATTCCGCTAAGTGGGTAATGTACATGAACGTAAATGCGCTGCTCAAGCTCACAATTAGATTGACCGGCTATTGCCAAATCATAGTTCAATGCGAATTCAAGATCGATAAGCTCTTGTCCTTGATTTGTTTGTTCTTCCAAAAACTGCATCAAATCAGCACCTGAATCCAATTCTAAGTCAAACGTATTTTCATGCAAGCTGTAGTTATTCATGTTGGTCTCTCCGACCACTTCGATGAAAAAGGTCTCCAGCTCGGAATGACCGCACAAGTTCGTTGATGGTCCCAAATCTGTTATACCCTCCGATGGAATGCCCAAGCCCGGCAGCAAAATTGGAAAAAGGTGCGTTTCAGAACCGTTTGCCCCCCATACAGTAATTTGATACTCACCCGCCTGCTCAACTGTTATAGAATTAGTGGATACTTCTGTACCATCTGGCAGTTGCCATAAAGCACTTCCATTGTAGGGAGCACAAACGGAAAGTTGATCCTGGTAATGAACAGTGCATGGATCTGTTACCAATATTCCATCAAGCGAACTGCAGTGCGTATATCGAGCATCTCCTACGATGCATCCATCCAAGGTGAGAATCTTTACATCAATGTGCTGGCCGGCTTCAAGCGAATTAGTTAGCACCTGCTGTCCGCCAGTATAAAACACTGGGTCCGCCTCAGGTGTTGCCGCCTGAATCGCGTATGCGGGGCACCAAAGGAATTGATAATTCTCTGGATTTTCAATTTCCACATTCAAACTGACGCAGTCAGAGCAGCTAGTTTCTTCAATATGCGCCTCAATTAAAGGCGCAACGGTGAAGTCGGGTAAAATAACTTCTACCTCATCTGTGTAACATACATTACCATCAGAAATAGTAACCGAATAGGTTCCGGATTGCATTGGAACGATGAAACTACCTGAGGCACCATTTGACCATTCATAGTTTACAGATGTCAGATCGAAATCAGGCCCAAGAGCACCAAAATCAATTGGCTCCAGCATTTGATCATAACAGGCATTTACGGATTGGTCAGGTATCAAATCAGCTAATGGTTGGGCAGCTGCCTGGTTCAATAGCCAGAATTCGCCTACGCCTACGCAGCCGGTCTCATTCGCTACTGTTACCGTGATCAGTTTCGAGCAAAAATCCAGATCGTTAATGGTAATACTCTCAGAGGTTTCGCCAGTAGACCAATCAAAGGAGACAATCTGCTCCTGACTGTCTCCACGGCCATTCAACTCGAGGCTGCTGAGTCCCGACACATCTATCGTCTCATTGATGTAGTATTCAGGATAGGTAAGCTGAACTTCTGTGTCATAGTACTCGCCGAGGTTGTTTAGCAGATAATTCTTTAGGTATGCGGTCTCGGCATCTGTCAGGTGTGTTGGCGCACCAATAAGACTGGAAGCAGTCATCAGAAAATTACTGATCTCTTCCGGATCATCGCAACCGTTGGCAGAATCCTCTTTGTCACCACCCCAACCGCTCTCATCATAATAACGTCATTATCCAAAAAGGTAAACATCACCCAATTACCTACTGGCTGCAATCATTGCTGCTGCAGCTCCAAATCCACACAGCCCCTCACCTATTACCACCACGAGCCAAGAGGATAGCAAATAGCCCCGATTGAAATGGAAATGAGCCGCCTGGATGCTGTAGTGACTGCCGCTCTGTGGTAGCTTGGAGCCTGCGGAAAGATGCCACAGAGCGAGCAGGAACAAGCAGACAGGTGGCGAATTGCAATGGAAAGCGGGTAGGCAAGCGCCACGACCGAATCTGCATCGCTCCAAAACAAAATCATGTTTTTGAACAGACAATTAGGCAGAATCCGGAGCCCTTTCGGAGGCCGACCGAGTACATTGATTAGTTTTATGGTACCTCTCTTTGAACTGATTTTCTGCGAGGATGCATTTCAATAGCAGCGCAGCAGATGAATCGGGCGAATTTTATGCGGTCGTTTGGCCGCCTTTTTTATGATTGAGCCAATATGAAACACGCAAAATACTTACATATATTTACTTGCCTAACTTTGCTACTTTGCAGCAGGCAGTTGTCTGCCCAAATTAACCCGGGTGATCTGGTGATTAATGAATTGATGGCTGCTAATGACAGTCTTTCGGGCATCTCGGATTTGAACGGAGACTATGCCGACTGGATCGAGCTGCACAATACCACAGATCAATATCTTGATCTTTCAGGTTACCACCTCAGCGACTCGCTACCGGATCCTACCAAATGGGCTTTTCCGCAGGGTGTGGGTGTTGAAGCAGGTGGTTACTTGATTGTTTATGCCGACAATGATCCAACACAAATTGGAGTGCATGCAGGCTTTAGGCTATCTCGTTTGGGAGAAGATTTGGCATTTTCCAGCCCATCAGGAGAAGTGATTGAAACGGTTAGCTATCCAGAACATTCGGGCGGTGATTCTTATTCGAGAATTCCCAATGCAACTGGCGACTTCAGCTTTGCTTATCCTACAGTTGCAGCCAGCAATGAAACTGAGCCGGGTCCAAAAATCGATTTTCAAAGTGTTGTGATCAACGAATTTGTCGCATCCAATGATAGTACCAGTGGTATATTTGATCCCACTGGTGGATCGGGAGACTGGATTGAATTGTACAACAATACGCTGGAGGATATCGACTTAGGTGGTTACTTTTTGAGTGACAATATTTTTGAGCCACGGCGTTGGAGGTTTCCACTTTCAACAATTATCGGCGCTCGTGGTTTCCTGATAATCTGGGCGGACAAGGACCCTGAAGAGGAAGGTATACATACCAGCTTTAGTCTCTCAAAAGCAGGTGAAAGTGTGGTACTAACTTACGAAGATGGGACAACGATAGACTCTGAAGTTTACGGAACCATGGAGACCAATGTAAGTCGGGCCCGCAAGCCAAATGGGACAGGAGATTTTTCCTACAGCAGTCCAACTTTTAATGCCAATAATGACTTCCCTGCATCGCTTGATGTAGCTGACAAAGCATCGGTGAAAGTGTTCCCCAATCCGGCAAATGACGTCCTGACGATTGATGCAAAAAACGTGGAGAGCGGCTCTAGGATCTCGCTATTCGATGTTTCTGGTCGAGAGGTGTTGAGAGAATTTACCAGTGTTGAGGCGCTCAAGATAGATGTCTCTGAATTCGAAGGTGGACAATACTTTGTTAAAGTGGGACAAATAGTGATTCCGGTTTCTATATATTAGACTTTAGGGCCAAATACCCCGACTTATGTGACAGAAATGTCAAAAACACGAACATTTACTCTAGCTTGGGTGGTCACTTGTTGCACTATGGCTTATATTAGGGTGTGCTCTTAGAAGCTTATTAACCCAAAAAAGGACCATTATGAGAACATCGAGAATTTTTACCTTTTTGTCTGTACTGCTACTTGGCGCTGTAGTCTACAGCACTAGCAATGCAGAAATCGTGCATATTGACTACGGAAACGACTTTGTGGTTGAAATGGGCGCAAATCATGCAGTTGATATTGACGGTAATGGAAGTAATGATTTTGTCATTAATTCTACGGACGACGAGTTGGCAATCAAAACCCTTATAGGCTGTTTTTCCAAAGGCGAATACTATGGATCAGGCCAATCCGTACGTGTATACGAAGGAGGTGAAGCGATCGGCGATGGTGATGATGAATTCGAGGATTTTGGAAACGGCAGAATGTACTCCACAACTGATGGCTATGCCCCTGGCTGGGAGAATGATCAATGGAACTACATCGGCATCATGTTTTTCGATACTGGCAATATGGGCTGGATGCGAATAAAGATTAACGCAGAAGAAGAAACAGTGACAATCAAAGAAGTGGCCTGGTATGATGATGGTGAAGCAATACCGGCAGGAGAAGGCAGTACCTTCCGACAGAGTCCACTTGCAATACTAGACCAGGCAATCCGTTTGGATGTGCCAAGGACAGAACAAGGTCAGGACTATCGGGCCAAGGCAGGATTTGGCTCTGTGACTGTCTCCCCAAACCCTGTTGCTGAGGTTGCGAATATTACTTTTGAAGATCAATCAGCGCTAGCGAAAACAATCGAAATTTTCGATGCATCCGGCAAGCAGCTGGTCGCTCATCAATATGCTGCAGGGCACCAGGAAGTGCAATTGCAACAGCATGTGAGCGATTGGAATAGCGGGCTATATATTGTGCGACTTAGCAATAGCCAGGGTGTAATAGACCAAACCAAGCTGATGATTCCATAATCACCAGTCAGTAAGCAGCTGATTGAAAACTTCTGCAATGCCCCAAATCGTCCACCACACGATTTGGGGCAATTTTGTTTATGCAATTGCGCAGCTAGTAAATGTCGCGATAGGCATAGAAAGCGTAGGACTCACCTTGCTTGAAGCCAGATTTACCTTGGGGTATCTTTAGGAAGCCATCTGCTTTCACCAAATTGGCCAGATCACCGGAACCGTTGCCCCTCATCGGAGTGGCAGTAAATTCACCTGAATCGGAAACGCTCAATTTTACTTCCATAAAGAAGGTCAAATCAGGAGCAAAATGAACGTCGGAATCCAAGCGAGCAAGTATTCTTTGACCTGGCTCCTGACCCACACTAACACGCAACCAATCCATGTAATATATATGCGTACACATGAATGAAGAAATTGGATTTCCCGGCAATGCAAAAATGGTGCAGCCGGACTGATGAGTGCCAAACCATAAAGGCTTGCCTGGACGCTGCGCTACTTTATGAAAATGCTTCTGCACCTGAAGTTCCTCCAGCGCCTTAGGCAGAAAATCAAACTTCCCTTTAGAAACGCCTCCACTCAAAACAATAGCATCATAGTGAAACAGGTATTTCTTCAAGCGCTTTAGAATTTGCTCATAATCATCCTGCAAGTGATCGGTATCAACCGGCACTCCTGCATCTGCCAGCGTAGCAGCAATACGATATACGTTGCTCCTTCTGATTTGATGCGCCGCCGGCTTTTGCTGTATTTCCACCAACTCATCACCAGTGCTGATCACCATCGTACGAGGTAGCCTGGCAACTTTAATCTGGGACTTTCCAATGGTAGCAGCAACTCCTATTTCCGCAGCAGAAATGACCGTTCCAGCCGGCACAAGCAGCTCTCCTTGTTCACGATCCTGACCAAGACGATGAATGTTTTGTCCTGGCTTAAATGCAGCCTGAATATGGGCAAAACCATCTTGCATTTCTAAATCCTCATACCGAACTACTGTGTCCACACCTTGCGGCAAAATAGAACCCGTCATCACCTCCAGGCAGGCACCCGAATCCATCAGTTTCTTCTGCACATCACCGGCAGCAGCAATACCCTCGACCGGCAGTCTTCGCTCTTCTCCAATGCCCTTTGCGTTGAAGGCAATGCCATCCATCGTCACCCGATCGTAAGGAGGTAGTGGACGATCTGCCAACCAATCTTCTGCCAATACGCGGCCAATTGCTCGCTCCAGCAATATGGTCTCACTGCCAAAATCCCCTTTGTGCTCAAGCACAGTTCGATAAGCCTCATCAAATGAAATCATATTACACAGTCAATTAACCAAATTACATATTCAAATTACTACCCACCAATAGTCGCCATCGACTCAAAGATTGGAAACTGCGATTTTCGATGCGCCTCTGCAGCATGCCCGTCCTTAAAGCGATGATTCAACGCTGCCTTTAAGGCTTGTACAATAGCCTCCTGACTCGCACCGGCTCTCAGCATATCGCGAACATTGAAAATCCCATTATCATAGAGACAGGTTTTGATCAGACCTTGCGGAGTCAATCGAATCCTGTTGCAAGTTCCACAAAAGGTTCGGGAGTATGCAGCAATAATACCAAAACTCCCAGCAAATCCATCGATGGAATAATTCATCGAAGTTGATCCCGCAGCATCTTTCAACTTCCTTGTCAGTGCATATTTTTCCTGTATCGCGGCCAGTATATCTGCATGAGACCAAAAGCCCTGGTTACCCTGTCCCTCGGTTCCATTGAAAGGCATTTCCTCAATAAATCGCACAGCAACCGGCTGATCCTTTGCCAGTTCCAACATAGGCAAAATATCCTGTTCATTCTTGCCCTTCATCACCACCATGTTGATTTTCACTTCAATGTCATGAGCGGTCAAATCCTGCATACATGCCATCACTTTTGGCAAATCATCTCTGCGAGTAATCTGTTTGAATCGCTCAGGATCAAGACTATCCAGGCTGAGGTTGACAGATTTGATGCCTAGTTCCTTGAGTTGTCCAACCTTACCCTCAAGCAAAGTCCCATTCGTTGTAATATGTATTTCTTTTATGCCTTCTACTTGACTCATCTTCGCCAAAAGAAGCATCATATCCTTCCTCAAGAAAGGCTCACCACCCGTAATTCGAATCTTAGATATCCCCTCTTTTGCAAAGGCCTCCGTCACCTGCAAAATCTCCTCAAAACTCAACAGCGCAGCTTTTGGCACATAAGAGATTCCTTCTTCCGGCATGCAATAGAAACATCGCAAATTACACCGATCCGTAACCGCGAGACGCATATAATTTATTTCCCTACCGTGATTGTCAATTAACATTTCAGGGGCTTTTCGTTTCTCAATTCAATTGCTCAAAGCAACATTGTAAGGCTTTGATTTATTAGGAGCGAAGCCTAAGTCACTCCTGCAACTTCTGTCCTGCTCTCCGCTATTATTCGCAGTGCATCAGCCTGTTCATGCTCAGTGCCTGCTGTCTCTCCGCAGGCTCCGAGCCAGCATGCACTGGCATTCACTTACGGCTGCTGCACCACTCATAGCCGCTGCGATCAGGGCTATTTTGCCACTCCCCTCTCCGTAGTATGCCAGTGACCAGCGGCTAGAAACACACTAGCGCGACGTTGGCTAGTACTTAGTGACCAATAACTAATAACTAATAACTAGAGACTCTAGCTCTAGGGATGAGCCGCTACCCAAACTTCGCCATCTACAAAGATCTCCTTTTTCCAAATAGGCACCGTCTGTTTCAATGTATCGATAGCAAACTGACAAGCCTCAAATGCCGCAGTTCGGTGAGGGGCAGAAGCAGAAATGACCACAGCTGCATCCCCGATTTTTAAGTTTCCAAGACGATGATGAATCGCGATTCGCTTTACCGGCCATCTGCTGAGCACCTGATCCGCTATTTTCTGCAACTCTTTTAATGCCATAGGTTCATAAGCTTCAAATTCCAGTCTCAAAACCTCTTTGTCCGCAGTATGGTCTCGTACATTGCCGACAAAGGTCACCACAGCTCCACAAGAGGGATCCTGTACAAAAGCCTCCACTTCGCTTGTCGGAATCTTTTCAAAGTACAATTGTATGTCAGTCCTGCTCATACACAATTTTTATCCTCCTGCCACAGGAGGAATAATCACGACCTCCTGATTGTCCTCCAGAACAAAGGAATCATCCTGGTACTCCTCCCCTACCGCAAACTTCACCGATGCCAAAGCTCTAAAGGAGGGATACATTTCAAACAACTGCTGCTTGAGCATTGCAATACTGTTTCCTGTATTCATCTCAAACTCCAAACGGTCCGTTTTCAGAATATCCCGGGCAATTCCATATGCTATTAGCTCAACCTTCATTTATCTATTGTATCGTCCTCTGGCTCATTTTAATTCGTAGCATCGCCTCATTTCTTTCTGCTACTGTGTTGGCATTAAACAGCTTATCCGACTGTTCACTTCGGATCAGCGCTACCTCAGAATTGATTAGCACCTTTCTGGGGCAACTATAGCCTCGCGCAAGCCACTGCAACATTACGGGATAAATTCTCGGTTCCCAAATGGAAATTAGAGGTTCCGGAAAATCCGTTTTGGGATTGTAAAAGCAGCTCGCATACTTATTGGTATCACGATTATCTAGCAGCTCTTTGATCAAAGCGGCATCAATGTGGGGGGCATCACAGGGCACAACAAGATATGCAGAGTCTGGATCACATTGGAAAGCGGTAAGTATGGCACCCATCGGCCCAAGTCCTGTGAACCGATCTTCAAGTAAAGCATAGCCGGATTCGATGTCCTGTCCACTACGTATGGATAATGCAGTAGACAAGCCAAAACCAGAAAGTACTGCTGCCAACACTTCTCGCTGGGCCTTTCCGTGATAATTGATTGTTCCTTTGTCGAAGCCCATTCGTTCGCTCTTGCCACCTGTTAGCACCAATCCTTTGAGCACTGGTTGTGCATACTTGATCAAACCTTTTACCAAGGCCGCAATCTCTTTAGTATCCGTTATTCGGCATACAGGAACGGTGCTCTCCCCTTGCAACAATTCGCTCAAAAAGTCGAAGGGTTCTGCGCAGCCTTCATCGAGAATGACCAGTTTAATATCATTTAATCGATCTAGCTTTCTGCGTAGCGAATCCCTTTTGTCGGCGTTTAGGATCACGATCTGCGCTGCCGTCTTGAAGTGATTGCCGTTTACCAATACTGCCGATTCCTGCGCCAGTGCCAAACGATCCACCATCGGGTTGCTGCTTGGCAAATCAAAGCGTTTAAAAGAAATCTTATCTCGCAGTTCAGCTGTATAGGGGCCTTCAAATTCCGAAGCCTCGCCGTGATCGGCATCTACATAGGCCAGAGAAAATTCAGGGGAAAGTGATTCTGCGACTAAGGCACAGAGTTTTTGGATGGTCCCACAGGGAGCGCCCAAAAAACCTAGCTCTATCCGGTGAAAGTCTCCACCAGATGGTCTCGGAATCTTTGCGTGTTTATTATGCTTTTTCATCTCGACTAAAGTTGCGTTTGCCTCCCGATTTTTTCATCAGCTTCACCTCTTTGATGACGATATTATGAGAAAAGCCTTTGCACATATCATAGATGGTAAGTGCTGCTACTGTAGCACCAGTAAGGGCCTCCATCTCTACACCTGTCTTTGCATGCAGTCGTGCAGTGCAATCTATTACCACTTCATCATCGCTATTAAGATGTATATCTACAGAACACTTATCCAGCCCCAAAGGATGACAAAGCGGAATCAGGTCACTCGTTTTTTTTGCGCCCATGATGCCTGCCAAAATTGCCGTCCGAAAAACCGGACCCTTTTTAGTATGGATATCCTTATCAACTAAAGCAGCAATGATTTCGGGCTCCAATACTACAATAGCTCGTGCCACGGCAATTCGCTCAGAGACCTTTTTGGTCCCTACATCCACCATCTGCGGTAGTCCTTCGGCATCGAGGTGCGAAAACTTCTTTGACATACGGCAATTTACGTCATTTAGCCATGCAATCTGGAAATTGTGTTAGACTTTTTACTACTGATAATTTCGTCCAAGGGTCATTTCTCTTAACTTACCATTGCTGTTTAGAAATTGCAAATGAACAATATGAGACATAAAAAACCGCTACTAGTGCTATTGATAATGGCTACTGTCTTCTTTATCTGCAATACAACAGAATCGCCTGCTATTACCGAAGGTGATCCACAAAAGGCCCTGGAGGCCTTTGCAACGATCAGCAAGGTATTGAGAAGCCCTCGCTGTATAAACTGCCATCCCAGCGATAATGTACCGAGGGTCGGTGATGATTCACATGAACACCTCTTTGGAGTCGTGCGGGGAGCAGCAGATCACAATGGGCCAGTTCAAAAGTGTGCTACCTGCCACCAAAACGAAAATAACGCCTATACCAGAATACCGGGTGCTCCACATTGGGGTCTGGCACCCATTGGCATGGGGTGGCAAGGTCTTTCCGATGCACAATTGGGCCAGACGTTACTGGATACCAGCCGAAATGGCAACCGCAGTCCGGAGGCCCTGGTTGAGCATATGTCGCATGATGCACTGGTACTCTGGGCCTGGGACCCTGGAGAAGGCCGAACCCCGCCGCCAGTGCCGCTGGATGAGTTCCGAGCTGCTCTGCAGACCTGGTTGGAAAATGGCGCTACAGTACCCGAATAAAATCCCTCGAATTACAAAGTCAATGCACCAACATGAAAATTAATTTCAAAATAAACGGAAAGGCCGTTAGTGTAGATGTCGATGCAGATACTCCCTTGCTTTGGGTCGTGCGAGACGAGCTAAAGTTAAAGGCTACCAAGTACGGCTGTGGTCGTGCCATGTGTGGTGCCTGTAGTCTACATGTAGACGGAGAGCTGACCAGATCCTGTTCTTTTCCCGTTAAATTCGCAGAGGGTAAAGAGGTAACCACCCTGGAAGGGCTTTCGCCAAATGAAGAGGAACTACATCCTGTTCAGCAGGCCTGGATGGAAGAAAATGTTCCTCAATGTGGTTACTGTCAGCCCGGTTTTATGATGGCAGCAGCCAAGCTCATAAAGGAGATTGACAATCCAAGCACAGAAGACATAAAGGCCAATATCAGCAATATCTGTAGATGCGGAACTCATCCCAGAATTATCAAAGCAATAAAACGTGCCGCGCAAATTCAACAGTCCAAAACATCATCCCTATGAGTTCAAGCGAGAAAGATATCAAATTAACAAGTAGAAGAAATTTCCTGCAAACTGGCCTTGTACTTTTGGGAGGTAGTGCCGTATTGCTGGAATTTGGATGCGCTCCCACTCAGAGAAAAGTCTTTGATTTTGTCGACTCGAATGAAGCGCCAAATATGGGACTCAACAAGTTTGATGCAAATTTTTGGATCAGGATACTTGATGACAACAAAATAGAATTGGCTTCTCCAAAAGTTGAAATGGGCCAGGGTGTTTTTACCGGCGCAGCACTTTGCGCAGCGGAGGAATTGAACACACATCCGAGATACATTTCTGTGATACATCCTACAACACAGAATGGGCCAGTCGATCCTTTTGGCACGGGTGGAAGCTCTTCAACCGCTGGTCTATTTGAACCAGTTCGAAAGGCCGCCGCGATTACACGTGTTGCACTGGAAGAAGCTGCCGCCAAGATCTGGAAAACATCTGCTTCAAATGTAGAAGCGAAAGATGGCAAGGTGGTCTATGCTGATAAATCTCTGAGCTTTGCTGAAATCATCAAACAGAGCAAGTCGATCAAGTTTAGGAAAAAAGGGCCCGCACTAAAGACCAGAAAAGACTTCCAATACATTGGTACGGATCAGCCTCGTACAGATCTACTGCAGAAGGTGATGGGCGCATCCATTTTTGGGATTGACTATGAATTGCCAAACATGGTGTATGGAACCACCGTGGAATCCCCCTATCTCGGGGGCAAACTAAAATCCTTTGATGCCGATGAGGCCTTGGCTATGAAAGGGGTGCTTGAGGTACAGGAAGAAGATGATTATCTCTTGGTAGTCGCCGAGAAGAGATACGTAGCCGAAATGGCAGCCCGTAAAGTAAAGGCTGAATGGACGGTCAACAAAAAATGGACTCAGGAAGATATCGATGCTGCTGTCCAGGTGGGCAAAGGCAAGTTCGAGAGCATACAAAAGGATGGCAATGCAGCTGCCGTATTCCGGAATAAGGATCAGGGAAAAACCCTGGAATTTGAGTATCGTACTGCAGCGGCAGCCCATGCCTTTATGGAGCCAAAGGGAACAATTGCCCGATATGCCGATGGTAAGATGTATATCATCACTGGCACTCAACAACCAAATCGCGACAGAGTTGAAATCGCTAAGAAACTCAGCATGAAAAAAGACGATGTGGATGTTCAGTGCGCCTTTCTGGGAGGAGGATTTGGTGGCCGCTTCTACATCAATAAGGTAATACAGGCTGCCAGAGCCTCCAAAAAACTTGGTCGACCGATTCATGTTTTATCCACTCGCGAGCAAGATTTCATCAACAACTATTACCGCCCTTCCTCTCACCACGTAATGAAGGCAAAGATCGAGAATAACCAGATTGTTGCTGTGCAGCACGATATGGCCACGGATGACATGATCTTTGATTTCATGCCTGCCATCATGCAGAAACTTATGGGAGCAGACCCTTCTTCCTGTCATGGTGCAGCCTTCAATTACAGCATTGATAGCCGAGTAACAAACTCCTGGCGTGTTGACACTCCTTATGTTACTGGAATTTGGAGAGGAGTTGGCATTGTGGCTACTAGTTTTGCCAAGGAAGTCTTCTTTGATGAAATAGCAGAAGAGCTTGGCCAGGATCCGATTGAAATGCGATTGGCGCATCTGAAGGATGAGAAAGACGCCCGGCATGGCCGACTCAGAACAGTAGTCGAAAAGGTAAGAGATGCTTCCAACTGGAAAGGCAAATCTGTCGCAGGTTTCGGGAAGGGCTTTGCCTGTGCAATGGATAGAGAGACAGTAGTAGCAGGGGTTGCAGAAGTTACCGTGGATAATGGCAAGATCAAAGTGACAAAATTCACCTTGGGAATCGATGCTGGCCTTATCGTCAACCCAGAAGGCGTTCGGCAGCAATGCGAAGGCTGCATAATGATGGGTTTGAGTTCCGCAATTTACGAAGAACTCTTAGTAAAAGATGGAAAGGTTAATCATAGCAACTATCATCAATATCCTGTTGCTATGCTCAGTGATTCGCCAGAAATCGAGATATTGCTATTGGGAACTGGAGAACATGTTTACGGCGTCGGTGAACCTCCAATTGCTCCTGTCGCTCCTGCCATTGCCAATGCCCTCTACTCCGCGACTGGCAAGAGATTTAGAAATACGCCCTTCAGAAATGATTTGAGCTAATTGGACGATTCTGGATTGATTAAAATATCTGCAATTCTCTTAGCTGCCGGTACTTCCAGCAGAATGGGCAAGCGGAACAAACTGTTTATTCCTTTTGACGGAAAGCCGATGTTCATTCGCTGCCTGGAGGAAATTGTGGGGGCAGCTCCAGCTGAAATCATTGTAGTCACAGGATATGAGCATGAACGAGTGAAGCATTCCTTGCCAGCTTCAGCATCAGCGAAGGTAGTGGAAAACAGCCATTACGATATAGGCATGACCAGCAGTATACAAGCAGGGGTTCGAACTTGCGATCCAGGAACGCATGCCTTTATGATCTGCCTTTCGGATATGCCTTTGATCAAGTCAGAAGATTACCGTCTGTTGATGGATTTCTTCAAGGAGTCTAAGCAGCGCTCCACCACTCCTATAGTTGCTCCGAGCTATAAGGGTCGAAGAGGTAATCCCATTATTTTTGATTGCTCCTACCGTCAAGAAATTCTCGACCACAGAGAAGCAGAGGGTTGCAGGAAAATTGTCAAGGACAATTCGAGGCAGCAATTCCTTCGCGATTTTGACAGATCTCAGTTCTTGATGGATTTTGACTCTTTGTAGCCGATACGAAAGGAAAGCCAGATCAAAACAGACAGGAACAGACAGGAACAGACAGGAACAGATTAGCGACCGATCATGCAATACAGTCGCTAATCTCCAATTTTTATTTGCTGGAGTGCATTCCTACCCTATTACCTTCTGTATCGATGAACTGAGCGATCCAGCCGAATTCACCAATGGAGGTTTTAGGCATTAGCAGTTTACCTCCAGCTTCTTCAACCCGACCAGCTTCTACACCGCAGTCTTCGCAGCTGAAGTAGATGATACATCCATCAGTTGATGGTGTGTTTTCTTTGGAGAGAACCAATGCACCTCCGGCTCCACCGCCTTCGGGTGTACCCTTGAACATCTCCATTTTGTCCGGCCCCATGTCAATGAATTGGAATTCGGATTTGAATACTTTGCTGTAGAATCCTTTTGCGCGGTCAAGATCTTTACATGCGATTTCAAACCAGGTTACAGGGAATGCCATAGTTATGATGTTTTGATAAATGAAAAATGAGTGCATCAAAGCTATCGCAATAGTTTGAAAATCTGCTTATTGCCCTGCGAAGAATTCTCTCTTTTTTGAATGGGTTGTCGCTTTCTAACATTTGCTATCTGCCTGCGCGACAGAGAGGCGGTGCAAAATAGCCTCGATAGCAGAGGAAATGGAGGTGCACTGAGCTGACTGACTGCGCCGCTGGCAGGGGCTCGGAGCCTGCCGGAGAGACCCTGGCAGTGGATGCAGGAAGCAGCGAAGGGTGCCTCCATTGGAACGGATAGCGAGCAAGCCGGTTGCGCGGTGTTGGGTCGCTGCGCTCCTCTTGAGTAGAGGGTAGAGGGTAGAG
>JAHDEE010000146.1:2892-15569 GCA_020629005.1 Chitinophagales bacterium | reverse complement strand
CATCGCATGCGTCTAAACCCATGAGTTGCCCGGGCCAAATTGTAGAGACGCATCGCATGCGTCTAAATCACGTACTGCGTGGGCCAAATCGTAGAGACGCATCGCATGCGTCTAACCGCGAACCTTGAATCATCCCAAGTCAAAATCCTCAAAGTTCACCCGTTTACAAATCCTCATATACTCCATAGTTCTGCCTGGGAAGTTGTTGCTATTGCTTCCATCGGGAGCAAAGTACCATGACTGATCAACGGCAGTCCAAATCATATCCTGTAGTCGCTTTTGTATTGAATCATAATATCTGTTCATCACCGATTCCTTGACCACCATCCACCTGCTTTTCCTCAGTGCCAGTCCATCTATGCACTGTGCAATATAGCTCGCCTGCGCTTCGATCATCAAGATGATGGAATTATGCCCCAGATTGGTATTGGGACCATACATCATAAACAGGTTGGGGAAGTCGCTCACGGTAATACCGAGATAGGCTTTTGTCCCATTTTTCCATTTCTCATGGATACGAACTCCTCCGCGACCCTTAATATCCAATCCCAGCAGAAAGGGATTGCTGTTAAAGCCGGTGGCAAAAATGACAGCATCCGCCTCATGTACTTTTCCTTCGCAGTCGACTACACCTCTTTCCTGCATCGCCGCCGCCCCACCTGCGATCAGTTGGACATATGGCTTTGCTAGTGTTTGGTAGTAGGAATCAGAAAACAAGAGACGTTTAGCCCCTAAGGGATAAGAAGGAGTAAGGTTATCGCGGATTGTTGGATCTTTGATGTGTTGCTTGATGTACCATTTCCCATAGCTTTCGAAGATGTATCGCAAGAGTTTACTGCTTTTCTTAAGTGTAAGAAAAAGAACACCTGCCTTCAACCAGATCGAAAGTCGATAGACTTTGAGCAGCGGAGGTAGCTTGCGAACCAACTTCTTTTCCCACCCTTTGTAGGCGCGATCTTGTTTGGGCAGTATCCATTGTGGACTTCTCTGAAAAACTTTGACCGAAGCAGCTTCCTGAGCAACTTTGGGGATCAGCTGCACACCGCTGGCAGCATTTCCAATCACAGCTACGCGCTTTCCTTTCAGTGAATACCCGTGATTCCATTTTGCGGAATGCCAGGAGGCACCATTAAAGGATTCAAAACCAGGTAAATCCGGCTTCTTGCTGTGATGGAGCTGACCGATGGCTGAGATCAGGTTTCTGGTCTTGATACTGCTGCCATCAGCTAAGGAAAGGGACCAGATTGCCGGCTCTTGAAGCCATCTTGCCCTTTTCAGTTCGGCGGCAAATCTTATTTTCGGCTTCAGTGCGTGCTTGTCAGCAACAAGACGCATGTATTTAAGGATCTGTGATTGCTCCGACCATTTGTATGCCCAAT
This sequence comes from Chitinophagales bacterium, assembly GCA_020629005.1. Taxonomy (GTDB): domain Bacteria; phylum Bacteroidota; class Bacteroidia; order Chitinophagales; family UBA2359; genus JAHDDV01. Next base: position 14,190 of record JAHDEE010000146.1, on the reverse strand, counting down.
CGGGATAAGGTTCAAAGGAGTAACTGTAAAGGGCAGAAGGAATATCGCACTCGGCACCGGGATAGGTGTTTTCTCGCCAGGTTCCTCCAATCTCATCTGCTTTCTCCAAAATCAAAAAATTGCCAATGCCCTGATTTTGCAGACTGATGGCCATCGCAAGTCCTGAGAAGCCTGCACCCACAATGATGGCCTGATATACCTGATCCGCATTATTTGATTCCATTTTCTGCCATTTGGAAAGGCATTTGCCTTCGATCTGACTTTGGCGCTGTCCCGGAATTTTCGGTGATGTGGGAAGCTGCTTTGCCAAACAGATGTGCGTAAAGTTAGCACATTTTACTTAGCTGATTTTGGTATCAAGCCCGGTAGAATGCTGCCTTTATACAATTTTTGTCAGCTCCTTGAGGGCCATCTGTTTAGCTGTCCCTTTGCATGTATATACAGTATGTCTGGTAAACCAAGCTCAAGTGTAGTGTTTGGCGGCGATACTTTGTTATTAGGTCGTTGTTAGATGTGACTTTGTGTTAATTGGTGTTGTTTTGAAAAATTTACCTGTAGAAACAAGGAAAAAATGTGACCGGTCTAACAGAGTATGTGTGGTCTTCTTTTGCTGCCTTAGAAAAAGCAAAAGGGCTGGAATTTTACTTGGCGATTCGAAAAAGAATGTTGCTAGGACAGCATTGTTGAGTTGAGTCTTAGCACTTGAAGCTTGGTTTTGTATGCTATATATAAGTGGGGTGTGTATTTGTTGGCTGCCGCTGTTCGATTGAGTTTGACGTGAAAGATTTTCTCTCTTCGGCTTCACTGTTTGAGATATAATTTATGTCCTTATGAGGGTATACAATGTTAAACGGCGTTTGGCAAATGATTTGGAATGAGGGGTTAACTATTAATAATCTCAATATTTCCAAGCAATAAACACGTCACTATGAAATCAAACCGACTGTATCAATTTTTGTTGGGACTAGTCATCCTACTTACTTCAATTCCTCTGGGGCAAGTTTTTGCACAGAGCAATTGCGATCTCGGTGAGATGTATGATCTGCGCTTTGTGCCCGGATTTGCACAAACCGATTCTCTTACCGTCTGTGGGAGCGCAGATACGCTGGCTTTGCTGGTATTCTCTCCCTCAGAAGAAGCGCTAACAGGTGTTACCATCACAGCAAATTTGCCAGATGGAATGCAGTACGCGGGCTTTGAAGAGTCATTGTATGCTGGCACCAGTGTCAGCCTGGTCTCTTCGGCCAATCCACATGCCCCTCAGTTCTTGCTGAGTGATTTAGATCAAAACACAAGCAATGTGATCTACATTGGTGTTGAAGCATCCTGCGATTTTACACTCGCTACAGAGTTGCAGTATGTAAGTTATGACCTATCTTACTTCGATCCTACAGGTGCTTTTTGTGAGCAATCCTACGCAGTGGTGGAGGAGTTTGATGGTGCCTTTAACACTCCTGTGTTGAACATTGTGGACGTAAGTCCTGCGGACATTGAGTTTACCTTAATTGGGGAGACCATCTGTCAGGATATAACCGTTTCACAGGATGGTATCAAATCCTATGTCGACCATTTCGACTTTCTGATCTACAATGTGGAGACTGGAACCGGTTTAGAAATTAACGACATATCCGTGAACGGCACCAGCATTCCCTATACGGTTGATGCCACTACAGGCTTGATCACTTTGGAGGTCACTGATACTTATTTCCCTGCTAATGGGGGAACCCCAATTGTTGGTGCAGGGGATAATTACTTCAATGAAAACGAGCAACTGATTGTAACGATCTGCTACGACTTCCTGGAATGTCCCAGCACAAATCAAATGTTGCCAGCCTATCAAACGATGTTGGAGTGTCATGGAGAAACCTGCGAGTTTGATGCGCCGGTCCAATCCGGATCGATTTCGTTTTTGCCCGATTTTGGTGCCGATGTTGAAGGTTATTTAGGTTTGATTCAGCAGCCCGAAATATGCGGGCAACCTGCTATATACGAGTTTCAGTTTACAGTGCCAAACCCAGCCTTGGATGCGAACAGCGGAGTATTGGAAGAGCTACAGTTCAGACTACCTGATCTATGCAGCTCTGCCACGGTATCTACACCTGTGGTGACTATTGGAGGAAACACGATTGCGCCCGTTACTCCATTCCCAAATGGGCCCCAATTCTCATGGTACTACCTCAACTTTACCACTGACCCTGATGGAGCAGGAGTGGGTTTGGAAGATACTGATGGTGATGGGATTTACGACGACCTTCCCTATGGCAACACATTAGTCGGTCAAATTACCTTTGATATTGCCTGTAACGACACGGAGTTATGTGAAACGTTTGCCTGCTCCTTTGATCAATATGTGATTGATGGAAAACGGCATTGCGGAACGGAATTTACTTCTCCCGACACCTTCTTGCCGTTGGCACCAGCTACCACCATACCCGGAATGTGGTACGGAACAGTTGATTACCCGCAGGAAGACCTGGCAGGTAACCCATACACAGTAGATATTTTCGATGAAGACGAAAATGCCAACTCTGGTCTGTTTGGATTTGATCACGGACATGTAACACCAGGTACACAAGCGATCACCACTTATGGCTTCGCCTATGACTGGCAGGTCAATAACGTGATTCAGTGCCCGAATGCAACTCAGGAAGTTAAGGTTACACTGTCTGGTAGTGCCAGAATGGTGGAGGATTTCGAATATCAGTCAGGAACACTCACATGGGATGGTGTTGCGCTAGCGGACGCTAGTATTACCGAGGTTTATGACGGTTATCCAGCCCCTGCAAGGACCTTTATCTTTGATGTGGGACCTATAGCGCCAGGTCGTCACGATTTGACTTTTGATGTTGGTCTTGACGAATGCTTGGAACCTACAGAGTGGGCAGCAGCGCAATTCGAAGTAATTGAGACTTGTACCAATGGTACCTGTAGTTGCAACACCAAAGTGGCTTGCCAGCTGGTGATGGTACAGGCGGATTACGAAGGTTGTGGGCCACCATGTCTTTGGCAGTTGTATGACTTCGATGTATGTCGTCTCAATTATGGAGTCAATAGTGCCGGAGAGCAGCTGGATGAAACCACTGCTGATCCCGGTGACAAGAGAAGATTCCTTCCATGTGATAGCATGAAGGTTTCCTATTCTTTTGCAGCACAACAAGACTTCTCGGCAGATTGGTTTACCTTATATAATCGATTGCTAGACCCGGATGATAACTTCGTGGCAAAAAACACGGATGTTAACGCAAGAATTTTGCCATTGACGAGTAATGTTCAATACTACGATGCCTCGAGCGGCACTTATACAGACATAACCCATTGCACGACGTTTCCACAGGGATTCGCTGGTGGATACAATGGAAATCCGAATGCAAATCTGCAAAACACCTTTCTAACGAAGACAAATTGTTTTGGGGAGTATGGCCAAATTGGTGTTGGGGACAGTGTAATCGTTTGTGCCTTTTATCTTGTCAACAGCACTCCCGGGGCAGACGACGGAGATTATCCGATTGTTTCTCCTTATATGCGATCTTTTATTGATCCTCCCGGCCCTGGAACCTTTGAGACCGTTGCTCATAGCTGTACAGAGCAAATTCCAATCGAGTTTGTCCAATTGAACACCGAACCTACGACTAACTTTGAGCTACAGGATTGCAAGTTAAATGTGGAGTATCAGATCAGTATGAATGATGCGAATTTGCCGCCAAATTGGTACTTAGATGAGTATAGAAATTTTGCAAATTATACTCAGATTTGGGCGAGATTGTTTCCGGGTACCTACCTTTGTAGTGATTTCGAAATCACTTACCCATCTGGAGATACCTATACGATAGTGCCAGATAGCACCCTGACTATCGATTGTCAAGTGTCTGATGGTACCGAATATTGCTTGCCAGCTGCTGGTAGCAATTGGGGTGTATATTATTTCAGTGCGGCTGGTACAGACGCCCCGCTAGGTGTTTTGCCCATCGGGGTTGGTGCTGGTTCGCAAGATGTTGGAACCTTTTCCTATTCCGTTGGTTTCGCATGTCCTTTTGTCCCCAATTTTGATGGATATTCGTTTTATAATAAACAGATCCGAAATGGATGTGCAGAAGTTGGGAACAATGCTGGAGATTATTCGTTGGTCAACAATACAAATGCACCTGTTCCACTGGATGCCACTTTGCAGCAATCAGTATTAGTCTCTACGGGTAGCACGGAGTTTAATACTGTCAATGTTTGCAATAATGCGGCGAATGCATATGTACATCAAAATCTTGGGGCGACCGTTTGGTTGCCATACAATATTGCACTGGAAAATGCTGTGGATCTTAGCGATGGCAGTAGTCTTACTTTTACACTGGTAAACAGCACAGCGAGCGAAAATGAGTACCTCATCGAGGGACCCTTAGCTATTGGGCCAGGAGAATGCTGGGACCTTGAATTGGAAACAAGGTTGCTATTTTGTCCTTTAAATGTTTCCTCTGCAGAAATCAGAGTCCAGGCATTTTCGGGCTGTCTACCACCCTCCGTAAGGGGGCAGCTTGATCTGGGTGATGCAAATGCTTGTTCAGATGTTGATATCTCATATATCTATACTTTTGATCCATCAGACCTGCAACTCGAGTTGTGGTCGGAGCCAGATGGTCCACAACCACTCTGCAGCCCAGTTGAGTACATTATTTTGGTGAAGAATGTTAAGGTTGGAAGAAATGCACAACAGGCATTTGATTTCTTCTTTCCGGCAAATGGAATTTCTCCGGTTCCTGGCAGCTGGGAAGTTGCCTATCCTTACGGGCCAACAGTTCAAACTGCCTTTGTACCTTTCGCTGACCCACCATCGGTAACAACAGGTCCTTATGGAGAACTTTTCGAAGCAGACATTTCAAGCATTCACCCTTCATGGGTAGACCCTAATGGCCTACCAGGTATTGGTGAATACAATGCGGCTTTGACCGACTCGAACAAATTAGCTATCAAGTTTACTGCTCTCACTGAATGCGAAATATTTACTTCGGGTTCTCCATTCCGCTTCGATGTTGAAGGATTGGATGCTTGTGGAAATGTTACCGATGCCACTATCGAACTTAGTGATCCTTTGGTAATTGATGGTGCCGATCCGGCAGACTTTGCACAGTTTGTCACATTCGCAAATCCAATGGAAGTGAATTGCGATGGAGCATCTGAAATTAATATCACTGGTGTTAACTTGTCGCAGACAGCTGTAAGTAATGACCAGAGCAGCGTATGTGTTACGCTGCCTTCCGGCGTTGAATATATTCCTGGTTCAACAGTTTACGAAAGTCCGGCAGGTTTTGTGCCAACTGTTCTGAATGAAACGCAAAATGCATTTGGGAACTGGATGATTGAAATGAGTCTTCCGGCCGGTATAGGTGAGTCTGATCTGTTCTCGGTGACCCTGGGTGCGAATTTTGACCCAGCAGCAGAATGTGGGGAATTCCCGATGTCAGTCAGCATAAAAAGTCTCGTTGAAGGTATTGAGTGTGTCGCAACTGGAGAAATCTGCGATGTAAATGTAGAACAGGCCATCAACTCGGTCATCTCTCTACAGGTTGTTCCTCCCCTTGCCGTACTTGATCTCAATCTTTATGACAATTGCGGCGGAGCAGAAGGCGAAGTCTCTGTCGATTGGGAAATGGAACTGTTTAACGACAGCAATGCTGATTATAGCAGCTCTCTGATTAGCCTTGACTTATACCAGGATCTTGATCTCAATGGTGTATTCGATCCTGCAATAGATGTTTTGGCATCATCCAATCCGCAACTAGTCACCGTATTAATGGGTGATACCTTGTTGCTTAGTGGAACTGCCAGCGTTCCAGCCGAGGCTGCTTGTCCGCTTCTCGGAGTGGTAAGTTTTGCTACAGATTGTGAATGCTCAACTCTTGAGCTTCCCTTCGTTCCAATACAACCAGCTGCTTTAGCCGATTTGGGAACGCAAATAGGGCTTTGTGAAGGATTGGCTATTGACTTCCCAGCATGTGCGAGCCACACAGCAGAGGTGGTAGGAGAAGATGTTGCAGAAACCACGCTTGCAGACAATGGTGATGGCACCATGAGTCTAGAAATCACGGCCGCTTTTGTCGGGCCAGCACAACTCGTGCTTACCTCACAGTACGGCCTTTGTGAAGCAACGGAATTTGCGGTGGATATTGTGAATGTTAGCGACTTTGTGCTTGACCTCGGTGAAGATCAGGAGATTTGCCTTGGCGAATGCGGCGTGGCCAGCTTCAGCCTACCGGTAGAATCTGATGCAGGTGTGAGCATCGAGTGGAGTCCTGCAGTATTTATCGATACTTCAGATCCATTAACCGTTGAGGCATGTCCTACTTCGGATATTACCTATACCGCGACGGTCACCTTTGACAATGGATGTTCATTTAGCGACGATATAGCGTTTACAGTCTTGCCAGTTCCAGATGTGGCTATCGAGTCTGGTGAAACAACCGTTTGTGCTTCTGGAGCTCCAATCGATCTCACTGCTACAGCAGGTTTCAGCAACTACATTTGGTATGTATCTAACCCTGCTGGTCCTGACGCTCCTTTGGTCGCCGGACCAAGCAATGTGCTTTCAGTTACAGGCCCAGGCGATTATTACGTAAAGGCAGATAGCGGAGAATGTCCAGGTACTTCAGCCTTGTGGACTGTGATCGAAGATCCATGTTATGCATGTTTGGGAGATACTACCTGGGTAGACTGCGATGATAATGGTTTGTTCGATGAGGGCGAAAGCCCGCTCGGAGGCGTCACAGTCAGTCTTTATGATGCCGCTGGGACTTTCATAGAATCTCAGATTACGAATGCTATGGGAGCTTATCTATTCGACGAGATTCCACCAAATAATGATTACTATGTGATTTTTAGCAGCCCAACAGGTATGACCTATACCGTAGCTTCGGGAGTGCTAAATGACAATAACAACAATGATGCAGATCCACTGACCGGAGAAACAGGTCTTGTTACCTTAGGGGATAACGAATGTAACTATAACCTCGATGCTGGCTTTACAGAAAGCGGCTTACCAGGTATAGATGAAAGCAATTTCCCGGTAATCTGTGAAGGAGATCCTATAGAACTCTGTGTAACTGAAACCTGGGCAGGCTATCAGTGGTATGAAGCTGCTGACCCTGCAAATCCAGATCCGGATACAGATACAGCAATTGCTACAGAAATTGGTCGTTGCTACGAACCAACTGTCAGTGGCACATATTATGCAGTGGTGACCGGGCTTTACTGCGGTATTCCAACCCCGGCAATAACAGTGGTTGTGAATCCATTGCCTGTACCTTCGTTAGCAGCTGGAGGGCCACTTACCTTCTGTGAGGGCGGCGATGTGGTACTTACTGCTAGTCCTGCAGGTCAAGCCAATTACGACTTTATCCTGGATGGTGCAACGTTGGTGCAGACAGGCACAAATGAAACTTACACTGCCACTGCTTCAGGTGATTATACCGTAGTCGTGACAGATGCAAATGGTTGTATTGCCGAATCTGATCCGATAGCTGTAGTGGTCAATCCGAATCCGGAGCCTGAGTTTACGCTTACTGGTCCAGCAGTATTTTGTGATCCTGGAATTGTAACCGTAACTGTAGATCCTGGTTATGCAAACTACGACTTCTACCTCGATGGAGTACTGACGCAAAGCGGGCCAGGAAATACTTTGGACGTGACTGCATCGGCTGTAGTGACCGTAGAAGTAACAGACGCAAATGGTTGTATGGGAATGATTGCACCGGTTGAAGTAATTGTACTGCCAGAACCGGAGCCGTTTATCTATCCAGACGGTCCAACAACCTTCTGTGAAGGAGATGATGTATTGCTTGCTATAATCGGAACTTATGCCACTTATCAGTGGTACCAGGATGGCGTTGCAATTGCTGGAGCACAAGCTTCGGTATATACTGCAACCGAAGCTGGAAACTACAGCGTGTTTGTTGATGATTTGGCAGGATGTAGCGGAACTACAGCTGAATTGACGATTACAGTTAATCCTCTTCCAGAACCGATAATATCTGCTCCTGACGGTTTGACAGCCTGTGAGGATTTCCCTGATGTCTTATTGGAAGCCACTGCCGGCATGGATAATTATGATTGGTACTTGAATGGTGTTTTATTGCTTCAGTCTGGAGCGGCAAATACTTATACAGCTACTCAAACAGGGGTCTACTCTGTGGTCGTATCAGACAGCAATGGATGTGAAGGTACCTCTGCCGCAGTACAAGTGGAAATATTCCCACTGCCGGAAGTTGATGTGGATGCTACGGAAACAACAATTTGTGAAGGAGAATCAACTCAGTTGACGGCTTCAGGTGGCGGTAGCTACCAGTGGGCACCTGACGATGGTTCTCTAAGTTGTCTGACTTGTCCGAATCCTGTTGCCAGCCCAACCAGCACCACAACTTATGCTGTGACTGTATTGGATATTAATGGTTGTGTGAATAATATAGATGTTGAAATCAATGTTAATCCTATGCCGGAGCCACCGCTTGCCATTCGACCAGCAGCAGTTTGTGAAGGGGACGAGGCAACGATCACGGCAGGCCCAGGATATGACTTCTATGAATTTTACCAAAATGGAATAATTCTCCAGTCTGGTAGCACCAACGAGTTTACCACTGGAACAGCTGGAGACTACCATGTAGTAGTAACCAGCGCTGAGGGCTGTATTGGTGCCAGTGAAATGGTGACGCTGATCGTTAACCCACTTCCGGTAGGAGAGCTTGTGGCGCTAGGTGATATCTCTCTCTGCGATGGGCAAGAGGTAACATTGGAAGCTACTGCGGGTTTCATTGAATACAACTGGTATTATGAAGGTCAGTTTATTCCATTTGAGACTGCAAACACCTTGGTCGTCAGTCAGGCTGGGGTCTATACTGTGGCAATCACGGATGAGAATTTCTGTGTTTCTATTTTGAATGAAATAGAGGTTACTGTAGAGGCTTTGCCTGAACCAGTTATTCTTGTTCAAGGACCAGATACTGTATGTGAAGGCGATGCTGTCATTCTAAATGTGGCAGGCGGTTTTGCCGCACTTCAATGGTATTTTGAAGGCGAACCTCTCGCAGGAGAAACGGGTATCGTACTAAATGCTTCAGAACAAGGTACCTATTCAGTGGAAGCGACTTCTGCTGATGGTTGTGTTGGAATGTCAGCAGTTACAGAGGTAACTGTATTCCCAAGCCTAATGCCTGATTTGCTTCTGCAAGGAGACAATCCATTCTGCTCTGGTGATGTGGTGAGATTGAACCTTGGGTACAGCGGATTTGAGATCGCCACCTGGTATTTGGATGGCATCGAAATTCAATCTGGAGTGGGTTCCACTTATCAAAGCTATGATGCCACTGAACCTGGATTCTACACGGTAATCTTTACTGATTCTAATGGGTGTCCTGGTCAGTCCACAGCCGTACAATTGATTGAAGAGCCTTGCACCTTTGACCTGGCACTTCAAAAGACATTGGCTAGCGGTCAATCCTCTTCAGTAGCTGTTGGAGATGATGTCACCTTTACAATCACGGTTTATAATCAGGGTGATATGGATGCATATGATGTTGAAATTACAGATTATATTCCGGCTGGTTTTGTGCTCAACGACAGTGATTGGACAGCCAGTGGCAGCAATGCCACCTATGTACTGCCTGGAACTCTTGCAGGCGGAGGCCAGGCAATGGTTGATATTACGCTGACTGTAAGTGCAGATGCAACAGGTGGAGATTTGATCAACTATGCCGAGATATCAGCAGCCAATGACGTAAGCGGTAGTCCTGGTGAGGATATAGATTCTACACCAGATGCAGACGATAGCAATGATGCAGGAGGAACTCCTGAAAGTCCAGCCGATGACTATGTTGATGGTGACGGCAGTGGAATTGCTGGCGATGATGTCGCTGCAACAGATGAGGATGACCATGATCCAGCGGGTGTAATAGTGGAAGTATTTGACCTTGCACTGATGAAAACATTGGCAGACGGTCAATCCTCGATAGTTGGTCCTGGTGATGATGTGACATTTACCATCACAGTATACAATCAAGGGACAGTGGACGCCTACAATGTGGATGTTGTGGATTATATCCCGTCAGGCTTTAGTCTAAATGATTCAGACTGGACAGCTAGCGGAAGCAATGCAACGATTACTCTTGCTGGTCCGATAGCAGCAGGAGAGCAAGCAACAGTAGATATCACACTGACTGTTGACGCTACAGCTGTAAGTGGAGATTTGGTCAACTTTGCGGAGATTGCTGATGCCGAGGATGCTTCAGGAAATCATCCTGAAGATGTAGATTCGACACCAGATACAGATCAAGCCAACGATCTGGGTGGAGAACCTGCTGGTGACACTGACGATACCGTAAATGGAGATGGCTCCGGAGAATTTGATACGGAAGACTTTGGTGATGAAGATGACCATGACCCTGCCTTGGTGACTGTTCAGGAAGATCCGATTTTCGATCTTGCTTTGACTAAAGTGTTAGCTGTTGGGCAATCCTCCAATGTAGCAGTCGGCGATGATGTGACCTTCACTATAACAGTAACCAATCAAGGAAATATTGATGCCTACAATGTGGATATTGTCGATTACATCCCAGCTGGGTTTAGTCTAAATGATGGTGATTGGACGGCCTCAGGAACTAATGCCACTACGACGATTGCAGGGCCAATTGCCTCTGGTGGAGGTATTCAATTTGTCGATATTACCTTAACAGTTCTACCAACAGCAGAAGCAGGATCTTTGATTAATGTTGCAGAAATTACTGATGCTGAGGACGAGAACGGTGGTCATCCTACGGATGTAGACTCGACTCCAGATAGTGATGCATCAAACGATGCAGGAGGAGATCCCTTTGCAGCCACAGATAATGAAATTGATGGCGATGGTAGTGGCACACCAGGCGATGATGTTGCTGCTACAGATGAGGACGATCAAGATCCGGCCTATGTCACCTTGGTCGAAACCTTTGACCTGGCCTTAACGAAGACTTTGGCAAGTGGTCAAGCAAGCAGTGTTTCTTTAGGTGACGATGTTACCTTTACCATTACTGTGGAAAACCAAGGAAATGTAGCGGCATATAATGTCGATGTAGTTGATTATATCCCAGCAGGAATGATGCTAAATGATTCAGACTGGACAGCTGCCGGTAGCGATGCTATGATTAGCCTGGCTGGACCGATTGCTCCAGGGGGATCAACAACTGTTGATATCACTTTAACAGTGACAGCAGTGGGAGATCTGGTGAATTTTGCAGAGATTGCAGATGCTGAGGATGCACAAGGTAACCACCCTACTGATATCGATTC
>JAHDEE010000146.1:0-2792 GCA_020629005.1 Chitinophagales bacterium | reverse complement strand
TACAACCAAGGCTCGATAGATGCCTACAATGTAGATGTTGTAGACTATATTCCGGCAGGTTTGATGCTCAACGATTCCGATTGGATGGCTTCAGGTTCTGATGCTGTGATTACCCTGGCAGGTCCAATCCTGGCTGGTGGTTCTGCCACAGTTGACATCACCTTGACGGTGACAGCAAGCACTGGTCCATTGACGAACTTCGCCGAAATTGCTGATGCAGAGGATGCCAGTGGCAATCATCCAACAGATGTGGACAGCACACCTGATTCGGATGCAGGAAATGATGCGGGTGGAGATCCGGATAGTCTGGCCGATAACGAAACTGGTGGTGATGGTTCAGGAACTGTTGGGGCTGGAGACCCAGCCGGCGATGAAGATGATCACGATCCAGCCAGCATTGATTTAGTGGCTGACTTTGATTTGGCCCTGATGAAAACACTCGCGGATGGGCAGTCATCTAATGTGCAGATTGGCGATGATGTTACCTACACCATAACAGTTTACAATCAGGGAGACGTAGATGCTTACAATGTCTCAGTGGTGGATTACATCCCATCAGGAATGCAATTAAATGATCCTAACTGGATTCCATTGCCGGGAGCTCCTTACACTGTCATAGCAGGACCAATTGCCGCTGGTGGTTCCACCACGGTCGATATTACCCTGACTGTGATCAGCGGTAGTGGTAGCCTTATTAACTATGCAGAGATTAGCGGAGCAGAGGATGAAGATGGAAATAGTCCAGCCGATGTAGACAGTACTCCGGATAGCACGAATGGCAATGATGCCGGTGGAAATCCTGAAGGAGCTTCTGATGACGTGACTGCTGGTGATGGCAGTGGTACTCCTGGTTCTGATGATCCTGCCACTGACGAAGACGACCATGATCCGGCTGTTGTAATGGTCGGCGATGTATTTGACCTGGCATTGACCAAGACACTTTCTTCTGGGCAGAGCGCATTTGTAGCTCCTGGCGATGATGTTAACTTCACCATCACTGTTTACAACCAGGGTAGCGTTGACGCCTACAATGTGGAGGTAGTCGATTATATCCCAAGTGGCTTTACACTCAATGATTCGGACTGGACAGCTGCTGGCGCAAATGCCACCACGACCCTTGCAGGTCCAATAGCAGCCGGAGGATCAGCGACAGTGGAGATCACACTGACAGTGACTGCCAGCAGCGGTGATTTGGTGAACTTTGCTGAAATTGCAGATGCAGAAGATGTGAACGGCGATCATCCTACTGATATTGACAGTACTCCAGACAGTGATGATGCAAATGATGCTGGTGGTGATCCTGATGGTGGTTCAAATGATGCCACTGCAGGTGATGGTAGCGGCACACCAGGTAGCGATGATCCAGCAGGCGATGAAGATGACCACGACCCTGAAACAGTAACCGTGGGAGAGGTGTTTGACCTCGCTTTGTCTAAGACCTTATCAGATGGTCAGAGTGCCAATGTGTCACAGGGCGATGATGTTAACTTTACAATCACAGTTTATAACCAGGGAACTATAGATGCCTACAACGTAGAGGTGATTGATTATATCCCAAGTGGTTTTACACTCAATGATTCAGACTGGACGGCTGCTGGCGCAAATGCCACCACGACCCTTGCAGGTCCAATAGCAGCCGGAGGATCAGCGACAGTGGAGATCACACTGACAGTGACTGCCAGCAGCGGTGATTTGGTGAACTTTGCTGAAATTGCAGATGCAGAAGATGCGAACGGCGATCATCCAACTGATATTGATAGTACTCCAGATAGTGATGCTACAAATGATGCAGGTGGTGATCCAGATGGTGGTTCGAATGATGAAACTGCTGGAGATGGCAGTGGAACACCAGGTAGCGGTGATCCTGCTGGAGATGAGGATGACCACGATCCTGAAACGGTTACGGTGGGAGATGTATTTGACCTTGCCTTGACCAAGACACTAGCAGACGGGCAGTCTGCAAACGTTAATCCAGGTGATGATGTCACCTTCGTGGTAACTGTGATGAACCAGGGAAGCAAGGATGCCTACAACGTAAATGTAATCGACTATATCCCAACTGGCTTTACACTAAACGATAGTGATTGGACAGCTTTCGGTGGCGATGCAACTATCACGCTAGCAGGACCCATTGCAGCCGGTGGTTCAGCCTCAGTAGAGATTACGCTAACTGTGGGAGCAGATGCTTCTGGAGACTTGACCAACTATGCCGAGATCATGGATTTTGAAGATGAGTTTGGTAATCATCCACCAGATGTTGATTCTGATCCAAATGGAGATCCAACTGATGATGCTGGAGGAGACCCCGACGGCGCTTCCAATGACGAAACAGGAGGAGATGGAACTGGTACCCCAGGTAGTGATGATCCTACCGGAGACGAGGATGACCATGATCCTGAAACTGTGACTGTCGGTGATCCTGTTTTCGATCTTGCTTTGATGAAGACTTTGGCGCCGGGACAGGATGAAATCGTGTCCGTTGGAGAGGATGTAACATTCCTGATCACAGTATATAATCAAGGCGGCGTGGATGCTTACAATGTACTAGTCACAGACTATATTCCGTCCGGTTTCGACCTTAATGATTCGGATTGGACCGCTGCCGGCACTGATGCCGTGATTACGCTTGCTGGCCCGATCCTGGCAGGAGGTTCCACTACAGTAGAAATTACGTTGACCGTAAACGGAACCAGTTCCGCTTTGACAAATGTTGCCGAGATTTCTGATGCTGAAGATGTAGACGGTAATCATCCGACTGACGTAGATTCAGTGCCGGATGGGGATCCATCAAA
>JAHDEE010000145.1 GCA_020629005.1 Chitinophagales bacterium | reverse complement strand
AGTCTATCTCGAACTAAGAAATGTCGCTCGAAATACAAAGGTGCAACATAGAAGCTGAGGAGTAAGAAGCGAAGAAGAACTACAGAAGAGCAGATGAGCAGATGTTAAGATGAGAATCAGGCGACCTAGAGTCCATATCGATTCTTGGTAGTGAGGATACTTTTTCCCAAAAGCTTACAAATGATATTCAGCTGTTCGAGCAAATCTTCATGTACCGATTCTGAGATCAATTTAGTATCCTTCATTAGATTCAACCAATAGATCGATTCTCTGCCTTCCTTTAAAGAAATTTGCAGCTTGTACGCAAAGTCCTTTTTTGAATATGCAGCCTCCGCTTCTCTAAGGTTTGCCCCAATAGAAGTTCCAGACCTTAAAAGCTGCTTAGAGAGCACAAACTCCTGTTTGTCCTGCAATTCACGGCAGAGCAGCACAATTTGTACTGCGAAGCGGTAAGCACGTTCTGAAGCTCCATCTTTCATGTCGGTTTCAATCATTTACTTAACAAGAGTACAAACTTTCGAAATTCCACAAATTCCCGTCTTCCTTTCTCAAATCTCTTTTCTCTTTAATCCTTTGTCCTTGCACTTTGCACTTTTCTCCTTGCTCTTTAATCCCTGCACTTTGCACTTTTCTCCTTGCTCTTTGCTCCTTGCTTCTTGCACTTTAATCCTTGCTCTTTGCTCCTTGCTTCTTGCACTTTAATCCTTGCTCTTTGCACTTTTCTACTTGCTCCCGAAAAAAAACCCGCATTCAGCAAATTGCCAAATGCGGGTTCTCCTCAATTACGCCCTAAAAATGCAGACTAATCGATGATCTGCAACTTCACGGTCGAAGTACCTTCGTCAGTCAATAGACTTACCAGGTACAAGCCATTATTAAGCTCCTCCAGATTAACAGTAGCACTGGTTTCAGGAAGTAGCTCCTCGATGAAAATGCGACCCTGCATATCGCGAATAATCACAGAGGAATTGGCTGGTAGACCATTCAGGTATAAAGCATCCTGAGCTGGGTTAGGATATACTTCTATATTGTTGATAGCCGACTGAATGTCAGTCGCATCGTTAATCACACCGGTTGACTGTGGTTCTGTGTTGATTATGATCTCCTCATTTTGAGTAGTAATCGCCGTAACGTTGGAAACGGTAATTTGGAAATCAGTTTCAACTTTGCCAGCAATATTGTCAATGATACCACTCAAGTTGGCGATGCTGCCAAATCCACTCATATCCATGTGAGTATTGCTGCAAATGGCCGCTTCAATTTTGCCATCTTGTGGGAATGATTTTGTAAGCGTGAGCACCTCGTCACTAGCACCCATCCAGCTATCAGTGAAATTCAATTGAACAGTTGTAGGGTCGATCAATAGTGGGTTGTATTCCAGGGTAAAGGCTATTCCGTAGATGGATTCAACGCTGACATCAGTCGATCCAAATACTAGGGGAGCAATCAACTCATCTCCATTGTCCAGAGATTCAGTTGGAAGTTGAACATAGAGTCCTGGGTCATCGGCAGTTGCTTCTTCGCTACCACCAGTTTTGCCATGTGTCTGTCCATAGTTCAGCTCAACTACTAGCAGATCGTCCTGCTGAATTGCACCGTCACCATCGCAGTCTGCATAGGCCATATTGATTCCATCTAAAAACTGGTATGGCCATTCAATCAAGAATTGCCCGTTCCAGTCCGTTGAAGCCCCATATCTATCTGGCCCTTGAACATCATAACCAAGACCTACATACAATACATCAAGATTGTTGGCCACACCATCGTTGTTCGCATCGCCAGGCCAAACAAACAATGTATCCATTGGTAGAACCCACTGCGAAGAATCGCCAGGTATCCAGCCATTGTTTCCACTTTCTCCTCCTTGAACATCAATTTCGTAGCAGAAAGAACTCATACAACCAGTCACCGTGGTTACTTCCAAACAAATCTCGTACACTCCCGCTGAAGGGAATTGATGATCTACAACCTCGCCACTAGTGGTGGTACCGTCGTAAAAGGTCCAAACCACTTCTTGAGCTGGCAAATCACTGTACGTTCCTCCGTAGAAAGTGTAGATCAGGCCTGTGTCATCCCAGGTATAATCTATCCACGGCTCACAGTTGTTTGTTCCAACCTGTACTGTCTCACATGCCTGATCCTGGCAGCCTTCGGCTGTTTGAATCAATAGGCAAAGTTCAATTGAGGCAAGGTCAGTGATAATGTCGATCTCCGCACCCATACCATATGGATCCTGATTAACAAACCAGCTGTAAAGGGTCGTGTCAGACTCTGAATAGGAATTGCTGATCGCTGTGATCACCCCATTTGGATTGACAGAAGTGCTAAAGGCAGCATAACAAGTACTGTCTGCAGGAAAATCTCCTGAGTCTATCACAAACTCCTGGCATTGATGTCCTGTGCAGCCATCTAAGGTAGTGACATAAAGACAGAGTGCATACTGTCCTGGATAGGCAATATCGTAACTGCCGGCTTGTTCCTGACCCGCAGGCAGACCGTTCAACTCCCAGTTATGAGAGATTACGTTTCCTGGCGCATCAGCAAAATAAGTGACTTGCCAACTCTGATTTGCTAGCTGATCTATCTCAAATTCGAAGAAAGGATTACAGCTTAAAGTATCCGTTGGTTCCCCATCATAGGTAAGCGTCAAAGTTTGGCAGTCACTGTCTGTGCAGCCATCAGCTGTCACCATACTCATACAGACTACATAGTCTGCAGTTCCTGCAAGAATGCCAAAAGAAGCTTCTTCTCCAACAGAATTGTCACCGTTGGGTAAGGTCCAGTTGTAGGTTGCCGGCTGATTCGTAACCGAATCAGAAAGAGCGTAAAGTGACACGAAATTAGCGTCTTGAGACCAGGTAAAGTATGCATAACACTCCATTTGTGCATGGACTGAAGAGCCAGACAGCATCAAAAGCAAGCATACGGTGATGCTCATGATTGCTGCTCGAATTGCAATTAAATATTTCATTGAATCTTCTATTTTAATTGGGTTAACTGTTTTAGAAATCATCATCTCACGGCCGAGTTCGATCTAAGTCTGTGACTTATGATTCAAAGGTCGCTGATCCAGTTTTGAAAACTAAGTACTATTTTCGGCAAAACTCGGCGAAAAATAGAAGTTTTCGTATTCTAGACGCGCAGGATAGTATTGTTAAACAGTTGATTATGTATTTGAATTGCCAATTGGAACTCGAAAAATCTTTTAGCTTTGTTCCGCTGTCAGTCACGGATTGTCTATCGAATGTCAATTACTTTACCTTGAAAATCCGGGCTCTGGTCCCCTTCGACAGCCAATAATGTATGCTCTTATCAGCATTGCCTACTTATACCGCCCTAAAATTGAGCCGAATATGCATGAAAGCTCCCTCATTAAAATATTAAGCAGTCTCGGAAAAAAGGAAATGACCCGATTCGTGGAATTCTCCTCCTCGCCTTATCACAATAAGAATGGGGAGCTGAGGACTTTGGTGCAATTACTCTCTACTATTTATCCCCGTTTCAACGAAAAGAATTGTGATCGCAAATTGATCTTTGCGAAAATCTATCCTTCAAAAACTTTTTCCCAATCGAAACTGGATCACCTGTTCAACTACAGTCTCGAACTTTGTGAGCAATTCCTGACCATTGAGGCTTTCAAGGAAGATAAGCAGTTTGGAATCATTTATCTACTGGAGCGTCTGCGACACAAGAATCAAAAGAAGCGATACGAGCGGCAGATGAAGGCATTGACTAAAGCACTGGACAAGCAGGAAGACCGAAGCGAACGCTACTACTACCACAAGTTTTTGATTTCCACTGAACAGGACAAATACTATAATAGTATTAATTCCAGCGAGGTTGATAAAAGTCTAGACGAAAAGCAATACCACTTTGATCGCTACTTTTTGGCAGTCAAGCTGAAGGACGCCTGCGAGTTAGTAGTAAGGAGACAATTGCTTAAGCTGTCCGAACCCATGAAAATGATGAGGGAAGTAATAGAGCATATTTCCACAAACCTGGAAGATTACAGCGATGATCCACCCGTAGTTGTGTATTTCCTCATCTATCAGATGGTCAATCTCAATAGCACGGAACATTACCGGAAGCTACGGATTAGCCTAAAGCAAAATGCAAGATTTTTTTCAAGGGAAGAGTTGAACCTGCTCTACAACTACGCTCAAAATTTCTGTATCCGAAAAATCAACCAGGGAGAAGAACCTTATCTCAAGGAGTTGCTGCAACTTTATCAGGAGCTGCTCAACCACGAAAAGCTCATCTTCGAAGGGCCTAAACTATCTCAATGGCACTACAAGAATATTGTAACAGTAGGTTTGAGACTGAAGGAGTATCAGTGGACAAAAGAGTTTATAGAAGAGTATAAGTCCTATCTCGATGAAGAGGTGGCTGAGAATGCCTACCGCTTTAATCTGGCCTCCTATTATCACGCAACCGTTGACTATGAAAAGGCAATGGAACTGCTGGTGAATGTTGAGTACACCAATATCCGGTACAACCTGGACGCAAAGGCGCTGCTGGTTCGTATATACTTTGACCTCGACGAGCAGGAGGCGCTGACTTCTCTTTTCGAGTCCTTTCGAAAGAGCATTAATCGCAATAAGCTCATTGCCGATTTCAGGAAGACGGGCTACAGCAAGCTGATCAAGTACACTCAAAAGGCCTATAAACTCAAAACTTCCAGATCATTTACCGCAGGCAAGCAATTTCAGCAAAAGCTGGACAAGCTTTCGGCTGAGCTTGAAAGGGAAAAAGGGGTTTTCAATGCAAATTGGCTAAAGATGAAGCTCCAGGAACTCTCGGAGGAGTTGCCAAAGCCTTAAAGCTTGTATTGCTAATTTGACGCATCGAACAGATAGCCATCTTGTCGATGAATGCTAGACTCTCACATTGCGAAGATAAAAGAGCGAATGGGCAGAGATGGCATCGGAACCTTTTACAATGTTCGCAACAATTTTGGAATGTTTTAAAACAGCGGGTTTTTTCCTTTGCATACGCGAAGGATATAGTTGCAAAATAGCCGCGGCTGAAGCGGTATGAGCCGCCCAACTGCGCCAGTGACTGCCAGGCACATGGCGGCTCGCCCTCAAGGCGAGACGGCAGGTGCCCGGCAGGAACAAGCAGGTGGGTGGTGAATAAGAGCGGAAGACGGGTAGCCCGCTAACGCGAACAACTACCACTTCGCTCCAAAAATTTTACCTTGTTTTAGAAAGCCTGTGTCCTCAGCTTTTTTTCTTATTGATCTTTCTTTGTGATAATCTTGCCATCTCTCTTTCTTCTACCCAAACTGATGTCTTGAAGTACCGTCGGCAATACAACAAGGTTGCTGAACAAGGCTACTATGATGGTCATGGAGGTGAGCATTCCCAGGTACTTGGTGCCCTCGAAATTTGAGTACATGAAGATGATAAATCCGAAGAACAAAATCACAGTCGTATAAAGCATGCCCAATCCCTTCTCGTTGATGGTGATGCCGAGTGCATCCATTCTTGCTTGCTTGTCACCAATCGGCAGTTTGCTCATTTCCAGCTCTTGTCGGTACTTCGCGAGGAAGTGTATCGTGAAGTCAATGGCGATTCCGAATGCTACGCTGAAGACCAAAACTGTGGAGGGTTTGAGGTGTATCTGTCCGAAACCCATGAAGGCGGCGACCAATAAAAGTGGAATAAGATTTGGAATGAAGGCGGCTATCAGCATCTTTGGTGAGCGGAAAAGTAGGGCGATGATAAAGCCTATTATTCCGAAGGCAAAAACTACAGACCAGATAAGTTCTTTGACTAAATAAGAGAAACCGGTAGAAGCCATGACAGCTGTACCAGTGAAGGTAACTTTGTACTTTTCCGGTGGGAAGATTGCATCTGCCTTTGCCTGTAAACTGTCCAGAATTACCGGAAGCTGTTCCGATCCGAGATCCCTGATTTGCACGCTGACTCTTGCATAGCGGCCAGTTGAATCCACGTAGGTGTTCATCATCTGGCTTTCACTGTTTTCGGAGTTGTTGAAGTATTTGTAGATGAAGCTTTTTTCCATGTTGCCCGGAAGGTTGTACTGATTAGCCTTGCCGTTGTAGAATGCCTGAGTGGCAAACTTGAGTCCATCCACCATGGAGATTGCCTTGCCGCCCAGGCTATCCACTTGTAGCACCTTGTGTAGTTTGTTTAGCTTCTTCCAGTTGCTCGATTTGCTGGTGCCTTTTTCCTTTCCGGTGTCTACTACTACCTCCAGCGGAACTACTCCTTTGAAATGCTTTTCGAAGAATTTGAGATCCTGGTGTACATGGGAGGACTTGGGGATATCGTCAAAGATATAACCGAGTCCTCGTAGCTTTGTTAGACCAAATACCGAGATTAGCACCATTACCACCGTTGCCAGCTGGATGAGTCGTTTGTTGTGAAATACCCATTTTTCGATGCCCGCAAGTAGTTTGGTAAATATGGGACTCTTTAGGTGGTTTGTGTGTTTGCTCTTGGGAGCTGGCAGATAACTGTAGATCACAGGAATCATGATCAGGGAAATCAGAAACAGTGCGGTGATGCTTAGAAAAGCGACTATCCCAAACTCCTTAAGGATTTCGATGTTCATTAAAGAGAATACACCAAAACCGATTGCGGTTGTCAGATTGGCAAAAAAGGTGACATAGCCTATTTTCTCGATAGTCAGTTCCAGGGCTTTTCGTTGATCGCCAAGCCGCTGCATTTCAATATGGTACTGATTAGTGAGATAAATGCAATTCGGAATGCCTATGACCACGATCAGTGTCGGCATAAGTCCGGACAAAATGGTAACCTCGAAACCCAAGCTGTAGATTAGGCCCTGAGTCCAAATCACGCCACATCCAACTACGAAAATTGGGAAGAGTACGCCTGTTGCAGATCGGAAGATGAGCCACAGGATGAAAGCCGAAATTGCAATCGAAAGTAGCAGGAAACCGATGAGTTCACTGGCCGTTTTTTCGGTTCGAAAAGCACGCAGATAAGCGATGCCAGAGTACTTCATATCTACCCCAAATTGACTGCCGAACTGATCTGCTATGCCCTTGATTCTATTTGCCAGTTCTACTTTCTCAAAGGAGCCAAGCAGGTCTTTGTCGAGCGTAAGTGCCATCAGTGTGGCCTTGGATTCATTGTTATACAACCTACCTTCATAGAAGGGTAGTGATTCAAACAATGCCCGGGCTTGATCGGCTTCCTCCTGCGTTTTGGGAGCCGACTGAATCACAGGTTTTACGACAAACTTTTTGTCGGTAGTATCTTTGACCAGATTGTAGGCATGAGCCACAGAAACTACCCCATTGACTCCATACGCTTCGCGTAAATCCTCCCCTAACTGATACCATCCTGCGAGAAAGTCCTTTTCAAAGAGATCCGGCGCAATCGTGCCAAGCACGAGTACATTGGCATCTTCTCCAAAGGTTTTTTTGAAGTCAAGAAATTCAAGAAATACCGGATTGTCATTTGGTAAGAGACGAGGCAAATCGTAGCTGATCTTCACACCTCGTGCCTGCCATGCCATAATCATGGTGAGCAGCAGCACCAGGCTCAGAAGGCTCTTACGGTAGGAAAGAATGAATTTAGCAACCGATCTCCACATATAGGCTCAAAGTCAATTGTAAAGCTAAGAAAAAGTACTGTTCAGCTTGATTCTGCCCTGAAAATCTGATCTTCCTGCTGTCTCTCCGACCTGCTCGCGATCAAATAAGACTTCAAAAATCCGATTGCTGCTTGATAGGGTTATGCTACAAGTTCTACCTTTGCAGCGAAAAATCTTGAAAGCAGAGGAATGGCTAAGCACAAAGCTAGAGAAGAATTTACCTTGAGGGACCGGATTCATGAGATCATCTTTGAAGCTGACACTCCGCTAGGCAAGTTATTCGATGTCGTGCTTCTGATTGCGATTTTGGTCAGCATTCTCTGCGTAATCCTGGAGAGTGTATCCGGAATTGAGTCTCGTTTTGGTGCCGAGTTAAGAGTATTAGAGTGGATCATCACCATCTTGTTCACCTTTGAGTACATCTTGCGGATATATGCCGTAAGCAGACCCTGGCAATACATCTTTAGCTTCTACGGTCTCATCGATTTCCTGTCATTGATTCCGACCTACTTGAGCTTGTTTTTGCATGGCACCCATTATCTGGCGGTGTTGCGCTCTCTGCGACTGTTGAGAATCTTCAGAATTTTCAAGCTTGCCCGTTACCTTGGTGAGTCGGCAGAGTTGATTGATGCATTGAGAAGAAGCCGGATTAAGATCACGGTTTTTCTAGGGACTGTGGTGACGCTCAGCCTGATTATTGGTTCTGTCATGTATGTTGTGGAGGGGCCGGAAAATGGCTTTACCAGTATCCCGATCGGAATATATTGGGCGATTGTAACACTTACAACGGTTGGGTATGGAGATATTACACCGGTGACACAATTTGGTAAAACACTGGCTTCGATTGTGATGCTGCTTGGTTACGGTATAATCGCAGTGCCAACAGGTATTGTGACCAGTGAACTGACAGCAGCGCAAAAGGAAAAGAAAGTGAATACCATCGCCTGCCCAAGTTGTGGACAGGAAGGACATGAAAGTGATGCAGAGTACTGTAAGTACTGCGGTGATCCACTGCATTGACAACAAATCAAGCATAGCATTGTCGGCAAGAATTGCTTTTTTCCACTTGCTATGCATCCCTTGGAGTCTTGGAGGACTCTATCAATAGGCAAAAGCGAGTATCTTCGTTGACAGGCCCTCTTTGAAAATCCAAATTGTATGAAGCTAATCTGTCCTTTGGTTAGGATTTATCCTCTCTTTTTGCAAGCACTCTGTTTCGTTTTTTTCTGGCAAGTAGCGAGCATTCAATGTTTGCAGGCACAAGCTCTGGGTGATTGGCAAATGTACCTGAACTACAAGCAGTTAAATTGCATGCAGGAAGTTGGCAACCTGGTTTACTGTGGTAGCGAGACAAGTCTCTGGAGCTATGATCGCAGCAGTAGTGAGATTAAAACCTATAGCAAGCTAAACGGCATGTCTGACCTGAATATTACTGAGCTGGCTTACAGTGACACGGAGGATGCAGTAATTGTGGTATATGACAATGCCAATATTGATTTGTTCTATCCTGATGTGGTTATCAATGTGCCAGAGATAAAGCGAAAAGTGATTAGTGGAGGAAAGAAAATCAACCATGTTTATGTGCAAGACTCCCTGGCTTACCTCAGTTGTTCTTTTGGCTTAACGGTTTACGATCTAAGTGCAAAACAATTTCCTATCAGCCCGACGACCGGGGCAACTGGCGTAAATCAGGTCTCCATTTCCGGACAGGAAATCTATGCAGCAACAGATGATGGATTATTTAAAACGGAGCTAGATAATCCTTTTATTAATCAAATAGCGACCTGGCAGGCAATAGCAGAAGATGTCGGGTTGCCCTCTATCAGAGCGGAATTTGTCGTGACCAGTGATGAGCTCAAGTATGTATATCTGGACGGTGTTACTTACAAGTTTCGCAGTGACTGGGGAAGCTGGGAACCTATCCATTCCGAACAGTACTGGAAGGTATTGGATATGAGTATCAAAGGAACTGATTTGATCATGACGGAGGTCAAAGACAGTTTGGGAAATATTTTGGATGGCAGAATCACGAGAGTCAATGCAGATGCGGATGTTTCTTTTGTTGGGCAAGGCAAGTTTGGCCGACCACAGGAAGCGATTCTGGACAATGACGGGAACTATTGGCTTGCAGATTTGTGGTTTGGCTTGGGTAAGTTTAGTGGTTCGGATGCCCAGTACATTCATCCGGATGGCCCCAGAACAACGGAAGTAACCCAAATGGCATTTGATAATGGGCGCTTATGGGTTGCCCCAGGCACTATTAGCGGAAACTATAACCTGGGATTCAACTTTGAGGGATTGCTCAATTATCAACAAGGCTCCTGGAATGCCTTCAACAGATATTTTTACGGGATCTTCAACGAGATTACGGACATTGTGAGGGTAACTGCGGATCCTTTTAGCGATAGGATTTATGCAGGTTCTGTTGGCAGTGGATTGTTGGAAATGAATGTGGATGGTGCTGATCCCATTTTGTACCAGCCTGCAAATTCATTTTTTGAATCCACAATATCTCAAACTAATAATCTGAGAATCAGTGCGATGCAGTTTGACAAGCAGGGAGATTTATGGGTGACCTCTTACTTCAACAGCGATCCGATTGTGCTCAAAACCAGGGATGGAGAGTGGAGGAAATTTTCGCCTGAGGTATCGCTCGGTGATAACCTTTTTCTGGACATGATCATTGATGATGCCGGCCAGAAGTGGATTGCCCTCGATGAAGAAGACGGCCTGGTTGTCTACGATAGTGGTGCCGATCCGCTCGATGAGTCTGATGATGTCTATACAAGACTAAATGTAAAAGATGGTAATACGCTAAAGAGCGGCCAGGTCTTTTCTATGGCAAAGGATCGGGAAGGCGATATTTGGATCGGCACTGGAGATGGGGTTATTTTCTATAGCTGTTATGGTACCTATGGAGAAGGAGGGGAGTGCATTTCCCGACGTCCCGAGGTTACTATTGATCGAGACGAATTCACTTTCTACCTGATGGCAGAGCAGATCGTGCAAACGATAGCAGTGGATGGTGCCAATCGAAAGTGGATAGGGACCAGAAACGGGGTCTGGCTTATGTCTCCTGACGGAACGGAACAGGTCTTGAATTTTAATGTGGAAAATAGTCCACTGCTGTCGAATGATGTTAAGGATATCGTCATTGATGACTTGACTGGTGAGGTATATTTTGGAACCTCAGAAGGGATAGTTTCTTATAGGGGAACTGCGGTTGTGGGTGGCAATAGTTTCGGTGATGTCCTGGTGTATCCTAATCCGGTAAGGCCGGATTATGAGGGAGAAATTGCCATTAAAGGGATGGCTCAAAACGCCAATGTTAAGATTACAGATGTAAGCGGGACATTGGTTTACGAAACAACTGCATTGGGAGGCCAGGCGATTTGGGATGCCCGAGACTACAATGGTGTGAGAGCAAGTAGTGGCGTATATCTGCTGTTTTGTACCAACCAGGATGGCACAGACACTTATGTTGGCAAGTTTTTGATCGTGAATTAATACCATCCACGGCCAGCTCAATTGCCTTGGAATCAGGCATTAATTGTCGCAGCACAGCGAGAATTGCACAATACTTGACAAATCTAGTTTAAACAAGGTATACAGTGTCAGAGTCTAAGCATTCATGCTCAAACGCTCCAAAAAACCTTACCTTTGTGAGCGAAATTAATTTACGAAAATAAAAAGCAATGACTCAATCAAAATCGCTGGCAGTATTATTTAGCTGCTGCATGTTCGTCTTTGGTCTTCTCATCTATTCTTCGTGTACGGATGATAAGTGCACTGGTGTTGTCTGCGTCTATGGATTCTGCGACGAAGATACCGGTAACTGCATTTGTGATAATGGTTATAGTGGAACTGACTGTAGCGTGGATATTTGTGGAGAAAACGGTGTTTGGAATGCGACCACTCAATCCTGCGATTGCGATTCAGGATTCGAAGGCAGTGACTGTACTACAGAATCCTACTCTAAGTTTGTTGGTACTTACACAGCAGTAGAAAACGATTGTGGTGGAGAGCCTTATACCATTACCGTGGTGCCAGGTGACGTAACTGGTCAAGTTCATTTCAACAACTTTGGAGGCTACGACTGTAATCCGCCTGATTACTATGTAGTGGCAAACATCAACGGTGATTCTTTCTCAATCCCAGCGCAGGAATCTTGTGGTACTACCTTTTCTGGAACTGATGGCGTATTTACAGAAACAGCTGCAGGAGCAACGCTGGAGATCTTGTACAGCGCTGTATATCCGGATTTTGACAATCCTGCAGGACCGCCGATCACTGATATCTGTACAGTTACTATGACTAGATAATCTTGAGGTTATTCTAAAAGACGAAAGGCTCAATCCGCGAAGGATTGAGCCTTTTTTGTTTGTGATAGTTTCAAGTACTTGAAGGTCTATGGTGTGGTCTTCTTCTTTTTCTTTCCTTTATTGACTCCTGTAGTTGTGCCGCTTTTCTTCTTTCCTTGGTTTGTTCCTGCTTTTGTTCCACTCTTTTTCTTACCAGAGTTACCTGTAGGCTTTTTCAAAGCAGGTTTCTTAATGGCTGGTGCGTTTTCCAACTTAGGTTGTGTCCTGATCTGGTTTGTTTTGGCCGGTGTTGATTTAGCCTTAGGTGTTGTTTTAGGCTTGGTCGTCTTAGGTTTGATAGCAGGTACCAGGGTTTTCTTGGAGTCCGCTTCAAGCAAAATAGCATCAGCGCTTGCTACAATTAAAGAGTCAACGCTTGCCTGGCATCCTGCCAACAGATCGTTGCGGACAGGGACTAATTTGGCATTTACGATAGAATCGATCGCTGCCGTTTCGCGACTTTGCAGTGTGGCCAGATTTTCATTCTTGCAGCTGAACAGGGTGCATCCTATTAGCAGCATGATGGCCATATAAATTATATTTTTCATTGTCTTCCTTTGCTGTTTTAAGATAAGAGTGTGCCTAGCTCGCGGCTTTACGAGCAGCAACGATACTGTCAATTTTTGCTGAGTAGTCCTTGGACATCAAGGTGGTGCAGCTTTGGTTTACAGAATCGGTTAGTGCTGTCTTTTTTACCTCAAAAAGGGAATCGATTTTGGCCTGTCGGGCTTTCGAATCAAGGACTACAGCACCGTCCTGACAGCCAAGACTCAACCCCATAATTACTATCGGGATCAGAGCAATAAGCTTTTTCATTTTATTTAATATTTAGTATGAATTAATTTCTGCGCGGTCTATAACTATATGATTGTAAAATGCCTTTGAAGTTAAAAGTAATTGGGCAAATAACAGCCCATGAGGTATAAAATCAATCAAATGAGACAAATTCAAGCAAGTTTTTCTCCCTGTATGCTTTCTTTAGTTCTGTTTTTCTTACTTTTATTAAAGTCGTGATTATCACAAAATTAGCACCAGTCTGGCTAGAAAATTGCCGTTGTTTTGTCAACGACTAACGCAGGCTGATGAAAATGGTTGGAAGCATCAATCAAGTCCTTTTGTGAGCTTAAGCAAGGCGCCTAAAAGCAGGCGTTTCGGGGGCTAGTTTATGGTGAGTCAGTTGTTAAGGAACCAGGTAATTTTTGCCGGTCACGATCAAGGCAAAACCACTGCGCTTTTTTTGACAAACAGTGGTTTATAGGCCCACAAATTCAGCTTATTTATTTGGTATTTAGAAATACAAGGGTAAATTTGCGTATTATTGTGTGCTCACCCGTTTTGTGTTGTCAAAGCACCTGATTTACAGAGGCTTAATTAGGACCCAAACAACACTCAGCAACCCCTGGAATTGGTTGGAGGTGATGCCAATTGGAATTGAATTATTAGACACTTAAATTTTTAGTACCCATGTTAAACAAGAAGAACTTATTCTTAGTTTGGATCTTGTTGATGGTCGTATCTGTTGCATTTGCCCAGGATGGCTCAAAGGCCAAAGACAAAGCCGATAAGGCGAAGAAAGAAGTGAAGAAGAAAGAGAAAAAGGCCAAAGACAAAGCAAAGAAGACG
Source organism: Chitinophagales bacterium (assembly GCA_020629005.1). Taxonomy (GTDB): domain Bacteria; phylum Bacteroidota; class Bacteroidia; order Chitinophagales; family UBA2359; genus JAHDDV01. Next base: position 2,003 of record JAHDEE010000145.1, on the reverse strand, counting down.
AAGGATAAGACCAAAGACAAAGTCAAGGGAGAAAAAGCGGACAAGTCAGATGAGGATGGCGATGATTATCCTTACCCTGCAGTGAGAGACAAAGAGTACAAAGACTTTGTAAAGGAGAAGCATCACGACCAACAGGATGAGTTCCTGGCAAACAAGTACAACTATCCTGCACCACCAAAGCACAAAACGGAAGTGGGTATCCATGCAGGACTGTTGATGATCTCAGGTGATGTAAAAGCTAAGCCCGGCTTTGGCTGGGGTTTGCACCTTAGAAGAGCATGGGGATATGTATTCTCGACTCGATTGAGCTTCATGATGGGGCGCACCACCGGTAGAAACTGGCAAGGTACTCAAGGTTGGGCTCGTAACGGTACAGGACTAGCTGGGCCGGATGGATTTGCTCCTAACTTCGCATTGGCAGGGGGGGCACGATATGACGAGCTTAATAACAGCATAAACGACTTTAACCACACTCCTGACTATCGTGGTCTGAACAACGATATCGTATTCTACAATTACCAAACAAAGATTCGAGACTTGGTATTGGAGGGAATTGTGAACCTAAACAATATCAAATTTCATAAGCGTCAGAATAAGGGTACATTCTACGGTATCTTTGGTGTTGGTGGAACCATCTACCAGGCACGTATGGACCAGTTGAATAGCGAAGGACGTGAGTATGATTACGGTCAAGTGACTGAGGATTGGTCTGAGTTTGACAGCAGAAGAGATCGTATTGACGACCTTGAAAATATCTGGGATGGTGAGTACGAATCATTCGCTGAACGTCACTTCGATGATTTCGAGCTAATTGACGACTGGGGTTACAAAACTACCTTCCACGTAGGACTGGGATACGGCTTTAAGCTGGGAAGAGTTGTTAACCTGGCCCTTGAGTCAAAAGTAGCCTATATGGACGATGACCTACTAGACGGTCAGCGTTGGGATGAGTGGAGCGGTAACACACGTAACTTCGATACTTATGTGTACACGCAAGCCAGACTTAACTTCAATCTTGGTGCGAAGAACTCAGTTGAGCCACTTTGGTGGATGAACCCAATTGACTACACTTACCAGGAACTAAATAAGAAGCCTTGTTGTGAAGAGCTTTCAGGAGATGATCTTGAGTTCTCAGATAAAGACAAAGACGGTGTACCAGACATTTGGGACGAAGAGCCAGACTCACGTCCAGACTGCCCAGTTGATACCAGAGGTAGAATGTTGGATAGCGACCGTGATGGTGTGCTTGACTGCGATGATTTGCAGCCTCACACTCCTTACGAGCACATCGGAAAAGTAGATAAAGATGGTGTTTATATCGACAACTGCTGCGAAGAGCTTGACAAGCGATTGACTGCTCTTGAGCAACTAGGCCTACAGAACAGCAAGTGTGCTGATCCAATGCTACCAAGTGTATTGTTCGATCTAAATAGATACGGAGTGAAAGAAGCCTTCAAGCCTCAGCTTGCTGAAGTAGCCAACTTCCTACGTAACTGTCCTACAACTAAACTATGTGTAATTGGACACACGGATAATCGCTCATCAGATCCTTACAACAATGTTCTTTCTTACAAGAGAGCACAAGAAGTTGTAAATATCCTGACTAGCGAATACGGTGTACCAAGAAGCCAACTTGTAATTCAGTATCGAGGTGAAGGAGCTCCTGTAGTTCCAGGTCTTTCAGACAGCGCCTCATCAAAAGGTATTGATGGAAATCACGCTCTAAACAGAAGAGTTGATTTCAAAGTTTGCGAAAGCTCTGATATGCCTCGACCAGCAGGTCCAGATGCTGGAAGAAGATAATAATGATTCAATTCCATATAAAAGGGCAGTCCATTCGTGGGCTGCCCTTTTTTGTTTTGGGTATCTCGAAGCAGGATATGGGATTAGGCAGTTAGGGGCTTCAACGGTCGTTGAGCCAGAGTGAGTAAAACCCAATTGGGAGTCTTCAACGGTCACTGAGCCAGAGTGAGTAAAAACTATTTCGCCTGCCAGAAAAAGGA
>JAHDEE010000144.1:9899-15621 GCA_020629005.1 Chitinophagales bacterium | reverse complement strand
ACCCTATACCCTACACTAATAACTAGTCTCATCAATCTTCACCTTCCCCCAGAATGCCCTATAGATAAAGAAAGTATAGCTAGCGATCAGCGGTATACCAACCGCAACAAATTTGAGCATAATGCCCAGCGACTTCTCTGACGAAGCAGCATTGTAAACGGTGATGCTGTTGTTCATATCATTGGTGGCAAAGATCAGCTGCGGATACAGCTCAATAGCTACTGTGATCAAAAGCAGCGCAAAAGTAAGAGAAGAGAAAATGAAGGCCGAAATAAACCGCTGCTTGCTCACCAGCCTGGGGATAGGCATGAACACTTAAGACCAAAAAAGCACCTGCAAGGAAAGCACCAATCCAAACATGTGTAATTCGATCAATACTGGATGGATTGAACACCATGGCCCAAAAATCCGTGATCTCCGCCCTTGCGTCCATTCCCTCACCACGAATTTCCAAACCAGCAGGCGTCTGCATCCAGCTATTTGCGACTACAATCCATACAGCTGAAAACATGGACCCAAGAAACACCCCTATAGTCGAAATAAAATGCACCAAAGGAGAAACCCTGTTCCAACCAAAGAGCAAAATCCCCAGGAATCCGCTTTCCAAAGCGAAAGCAAACAAACCTTCAGCTGCCAGCGCACTTCCAAACACATCCCCAACATATCGGGAATAGGTGGCTCAATTGGTTCCGAATTCGAACTCCATCACAATACCAGTGGCTACACCAATACCAAAAGTGAGTGCAAAATCTTGATCCAAAAACGGGTCAATTGTTCATACACAATTTCTTTGGTCCATAAGAACAGACCCTCAAAAATTACTATCAAAAGACCCAGGCCAATACTGAGAGGAGGATATATATAATGAAAAGCAATCGTAAAGGCAAATTGCAATCTCGACAGGATCTCTACGTCCATGCGGTAGCTCTTTTGTCCCTAAGGGATAGGGAATCAATAACTGTCCCTAAGGTAATCAATTATCCCTAAACTGATCTACCTTTATAACGGCTGCTTTCGACTGATTGTTTATGCCTTTGTCAAAGATTTATCTAGCGATCAGGGTCTGCAGGATGAATCACACTTATTGCTAAAAAATGCTTAATCGATCCAACTTCTCACCGATGTCAAATGATCTCATCTCCTGATCAAGGTCCGCGAAGCCATCTCGATCGACCGACTTCACTACCTTACCTTCCTCTATTAGATGAATGATATCACAAGTGTCACTGAGTGTCGAAAAGATGTGTGAGGAGATGAGCACGGTTTTGTTCGCTGCTTTCAGTTTTCGGACGATCTTTGTGATGATCAAGTTGCTGTAAATATCAACTCCATTAAACGGTTCATCGAGAATAAAAAGCTCGTTTCTTTGCAGTATAGTACCCATGAGAGCTAACTTTTTCTTCATGCCAGTCGAGTAATTTTCTGCGTACTCATCAAGCGGCAGGTCAAAGAGGTTCTCCTCTTCAAAGTTATCTTCTTTAATATTTCTGGCAGCGCAGAGAAGCTTAAGATACTCCCAGCCGGTCATGCGGCTAAGGAAGATTGGGTTAGTCTCCAGAAAACCTACATGGTTTTTCAGCAGTTCATGAGAAGATTCGATTGCTCCCTCGAACTCTTCAAGACCGGCAACAGCCTTAAACAGGGTAGTTTTACCTGCACCGTTTTGGCCCACTATTCCGTAGACGAATCCCGGTTCGAAAGATAAATCTATCCCCTTCAAAACAGTTTTACCACCATAAGACTTCCTAAGGTTTCGTATTGCAATCATTCAAGCAGAGGTTTTAGCTTTCTTGTGGCCTTATAATAGAAAAGCGGAATCACCAATAGAAAGAGCAAGGGAAAGGTAAGACTAACACCATACAGGATTCCTTGTGGGATACTCATTTCATTTGGGTAAGCAGAATACTTTGCCAGTACAACTGAGATCATAAAGATATAACCCAGCAATTGTACTGCCAATGTGATCAAGCGAAAGTCCGGGAAGGCCATCAACATGATTAGCAACATTGGGAGACTCAAGATCGAAATGCAAATTAGTGCAGTAGCCATCTTTCGAAGCAAAAAATTCTGAACACTACAGGCATAGATCCAAACATAAGTTTGAGACTCAGGCTTTAGATAATAGGACATGCCTGTGAGAAAAATCATAATCAAGGCAAAAACACCCAAATTATAATTCACGACAAGAATCGCAGGAATCATCAACAAATATGCAGTCCCCAGAACCCAGGCAGTTTTTCGAAAACCTACACTAAACTCAAAGGGAAATTTCCTGAATGGACTTGGAAAGACCTTTGCATACCTAACATTTGTAGGCAGCCGGGTCAACAGTGCTGCCACTGGCACCAAACCTGCCGCAGGCAGAAATTGCTGCTCGAAGCAGAGGTAGGCTACAAAGGGAGCAACCAAAATGATATTTTCAATTATCCGCAGCTGCCATAATTGCCCATTAGAAAAAAGCATTTTCAATTGCGCATTTCTAAGTTGGTCACTAAGTGGAAGAAGGACAAACATGGCCACAATGGCATAGATCCAGGAACTGAAAGCAGTCTGAATAAATAACCATTTGGAGGCTGCCAAAAAAGCGATGATCAAGAAGGGCAAAGCAATAAATGCTGGCACACCAGAATCTGCCAACCATCTGAGGAAGCGCTTGAATTGTAAGGAAAAGTAGTATTTCATAGGCTTGTGTGCTACAATTTCTTCAAACACAAAGTCAAATGCAAATCACTAACTAACCTTAACTTTTGTTCAGCTTCATTGGGTAAATCGGTTAAGTAAATACTCCTCAAACTCTTGCTTGGAAAACCTACCCACAGCACTGTTCTTTAGCCATACCTCAAGTTGATCGTCCTGCTTATGCAACTGCAGTCTGCCTTTGAACAAAGCAGTCTCAGATTCGGCCAGAAAACTGGTCAACTCCCTGAGACTGCTCTGTCGGCAAGCCTGTTCTACTCCGGATTCCAGGAGCACCAGACGAAGCTTGGCTGCTGAACCCTCTAATAGTAACTCTTGCTCGTCATTTAAATCTATGCTTCCCATACCATACAAGATAGACTATCAGCTCCTAATTCCAATGGCCAAAAGGTACAAAGTACAACCCATGTATAGCGTAAAACAAAATTTACCCAGACCGGAATTTAACGTACAAGGGTAACATTACCATGAGAGAAGCCCTCGCTTCCGTCAGCATAATAAGTTCGAATATAGTAGACATATACGCCAAGGGGAACCGATTCACCCTTGAAGGTACCATCCCAGGCCCAATTCAGGTTATTGCTCGAATACAAATTCTTCCCCCAACGATCAAAGATCTGCAGTTCCGACCGCTCGACATTTTTAGAGATTGCCCTAAAGAGATCATTTACTCCGTCTCCGTTTGGAGAAAATGCATTGGGAATTTTTAACTGCTTTTCTGCGTCCACTATCACCGATACAATCTCCTGTGCAAGACAGCCAATCGCATCTTCAACCGTGAGCACATAATCTGTGCTTTCGCTTGGAGAAGCCATAGGGTTTGCGCAGTCAGTGCAGCTAAGCCCCTCCGCTGGAATCCAATTGTAAGTAAGTGGTCCGGCGGTGGTGCTACTGGCATCCGCAGTAAGTGCAGTCGTCTCATTAAGCTGTATGACTCCTCCCCCGCTGATCGTCAAAGATAGTTCTTCAACATTGATAACAAGTTCTTCCATGGACGAACAACCGTTTTCAAGAATCTCCAATTGCACAATGCATTGGTTCGCATTCGCTAATAGTTCAAGCGGTCCAGGGCCCTGTAAGTCTCCTTGCAAAAGTGTTGCTCCCAGTAATTCCCAGTTAAAATCTGCCTCGTTGACACTAGTCTCAGCCATAACCACAATGGTCTCTCCTGCACAAACTGCCTCCGGACCAAACAAATTGAGGTCTGGTATCGGCAGTAATTCAATCGTCTCGGTACTGGAGTTGCTGCAACCTTGGACAGCTACTTCGTAGTGAATTTCATGCAAACCAGGCATCAAGAGTGAAAGGTCTAGAGCACCGCTAACTGAATCTATAGCAGCTGCAGGAGTCATGTTAAACTGACCAACGCCAACTCCCTCTATCTGCGGAGTAATGATTCCCTCCTCAGGACAGAACACAGATGATGTGTAGTAGAAATTACTAGAAGGCAATGGCACTTCGTTTACAGTTACCGCAACAATATTCATACTTGCACACTCCTCCGGCGCAGGGCTAATCGCCTGTACCCAATAGACTCCCGACTGTAAAGGTTGATAGGAGACCCCAGTACCTAGTAGCGTTGTTGCTGAAGCCTCCGCATACCAATGGAAATCATCGCCTGTATCTTCTACTGAAATTGAAGGAACGTTCTCTCCTTCACAATAGGATATATCTTCCACTACGGGATCAGGAGCTGGAATACAGGATGGGCACGAATAGACCACAGTGAGAACCGCGCTGTTGCAAGACTGTGGAGCGTTTGGATTTATTGAGCTAAAGGTCACTTCACCGCTCTGTCCCTCCTGCGCTTGGAATTGTGTGCCGAGTACAGCACCACTGCCGTCATCAAAGCTAATCTGGTATTCCGGGCAGCTTTGCTCTACTGAGATTAAACAGGTACCGGCACCCTGCGCCAGGAAATCCACTACAGGAAAAACGACCACAACCAAACTCCCCTCTTCAACTACCGATCCATCCTGAACACATAGCAGCTGATAGGCAATGCTCTGCTGCTCGGGACAATTGGCTGCAGTAGAAAGCACTGGGCTTATCGAATAACCTTCCACAGTGCTACCATCCGGCAAGGTCCATTGAACTGTCCCCAGACTTTCATCATCCACCACGAGGCCTAGCTCCACGTTTGCCCCATCACAGAGATCGGTGCTATTGGCACCAGCACTCAAAAACGTAGGGCAGGCCAGCGGACAGGCTGGATACTCCACTCCGAAATCATCCCAACAACCACCATCATTGATCAGCGTAACAACAGCCACACCCGAAGGCGTGCCTGGTTCAGCGCTCAATTCAAAATCTATGCTCTCTAACTGGTCAAGTTCGGGGCAAGCCAGATCGAGGCGGTAGCTACATACCGAATCCTCAAGCACGATTGTTGGCAATTCCGGTTCCGGATAAACTGACACTTGCAGCTGACCGACCGGCAGGTAAGCCTCATTGACGCTGCATTGCATGGCTGCATATAGCGTCACCAGTTCGATGGCACAGATATCAGCTTGCGCATGATCGATTCCATCGCCAATATATGGGAGGCTCAGGTCTGCATCCCAAAACCAGAACAAGGTTGGATTAGGCGCTCCGACTGCGGTACCATTCGGATCACTGATTGCGGCTATCATGACTGCTTCCGGCAGATCAGCGACGTCGCCATCACACAGACTCTGCTGCTCTACAGGCTGGCTGGAGCTTGGACAATCGGCCACACAATCGTAGGACAAACTGATCTCCGTACTTTGACATCCCGCGGGTGCGCCTGCGTTTTCAATGCTAAACTGCACCTCGCCGCTGCTCCCTGCAATCGCTGCATACTCATTGCCGTCAACTGGCCCGCTGCCATCATCATGAGTGATCACATATTCAGGGCAGTCTTGACTCACTGACACGGCACAGCCTCCACTCATCTGAACCAGAGCATCCACCGCTGGATATACGGTCACGGCCAAAGTCCCTTCTTCCACTACCGATCCATCCTGAACACATAGCAGCTGATAGGCAATGCTCTGCTGCTCGG
>JAHDEE010000144.1:7574-9799 GCA_020629005.1 Chitinophagales bacterium | reverse complement strand
ACTACCGATCCATCCTGAACACATAGCAGCTGATAGGCAATGCTCTGCTGCTCGGGACAATTGGCTGCAGTAGAAAGCACTGGGCTTATCGAATAACCTTCCACAGTGCTACCATCCGGCAAGGTCCATTGAACTGTCCCCAGACTTTCATCATCCACCACGAGGCCTAGCTCCACGTTTGCCCCATCACAGAGATCGGTGCTATTGGCACCAGCACTCAAAAACGTAGGGCAGGCCAGCGGACAGGCTGGATACTCCACTCCGAAATCATCCCAACAACCACCATCATTGATCAGCGTAACAACAGCCACACCCGAAGGCGTGCCTGGTTCAGCGCTCAATTCAAAATCTATGCTCTCTAACTGGTCAAGTTCGGGGCAAGCCAGATCGAGGCGGTAGCTACATACCGAATCCTCAAGCACGATTGTTGGCAATTCCGGTTCCGGATAAACTGACACTTGCAGCTGACCGACCGGCAGGTAAGCCTCATTGACGCTGCATTGCATGGCTGCATATAGCGTCACCAGTTCGATGGCACAGATATCAGCTTGCGCATGATCGATTCCATCGCCAATATATGGGAGGCTCAGGTCTGCATCCCAAAACCAGAACAAGGTTGGATTAGGCGCTCCGACTGCGGTACCATTCGGATCACTGATTGCGGCAAGCATATCTGCCTCCGGTAGATCTGCCACATCACCATGACAGAGGCTCAATTGCTCGATTGGCTGGCTGGAGCTGGGGCAATCGGGAATACAGTTGTAAGGTACAATTAGTGTGGCAGTTTGGCAGAAGGAGGGAGCAAGAGCATTTGAAACGGTAAACACCACTTCGCCACTAGTTCCAGGCATTGCATCATATTGATTGCCAATTACCTCGCCATTTCCATCATCGTAGCTATACAGGTGATCGTCACAATCCTGAGAAGCTACAACTGAACAGGTCTCAGCACCTGCTATCAACAGTTGTGGCGCTGGATGAACTGTGACGATCAAGTTGTCTTCGGCAATGATGGAACTATTTTGATCGCAAAGTAGCTGATAACCGATATTCTGTTGCTCTGGGCAGTCAGTGGTCGAATTCAAAGTCACGCTAAGGTTATAGCCAGTATGAACACTGCCATCCTGAAGTGTCCAAATTACCGAACCTAAGTTCTCATCATCAACCGATAGATTTAGTTCAAGGCTTGCGCCATCACACACACGCTCGTTACCAAGACCTGCCGAGTCAAATATTGGGCAAGACTCAGGGCAAGCTGCATATTCCACACTAAACTCATTCGTACATCCTCCACTATTGCTCAAAGCGACCATGGCGGAACCACCTTCAGAGCCAGGCTCTGCCGTCAGGTCAAAATCTATGCTATTTAGCTGATCCATTGGCGGACAGGACAAACTTAGTGTGTAGTTACACAGCTGGTCTTCTATCTCAATTGTTGGTGCTTGCACTTCTGGATAAACCGAGATTTCAAGATTAGCAGCAAGAACAAAAGAATCATCTATAGTACACTGCACTGAGGCATATAAGGGCACAGATTCTACTGTGCAATTATCGGCAAGTTCATTGTTGATGCCTTCTCCTAAGTATGGCAGCGATAAGTCTGAATCAAGAAACCAAAACAGTTCCGGGTTGGGGCTTCCCACTGCCGTGGCGTCCGGATCTTCGATCGCGGCAAGTACGATGCTGTTGGGCAAATCAGCCGATTCGCCGTGACAGATTGTTTGTTGCAGATTAGGCACATTGGAGGTCGGGCATTCAGCAACATCGGTGCAATTGAAATAGACTGTCATGCTGTTTCCTACGCAATCACCGGAGCCAAAGACTTCTGCTGCATTGGTACTAGTGAGTGTGTAGGTTACAAATCCTTCTTCGTCAAGGGCAGCGAAATTAGGCTCACCACCAAACTCATCCAGGCTATTTTCCAGCACGTAATTTGGGTCATCTGAGCAGCCGTAGGAATTCACAGTAGGACCGCAACCGAGGGTACCATTAATCTCTATAGACAAGAAATCAAGATCAGGGTACACCTCAATGAAATAGGATCCGGCAGGAGTATATTCAAAGTTGTTTCCCTCGCCATCCAGATCACATTCTAAAAAGACAAAAACCTCGGTGACACCTGGGTTGCATTCATCCAGGGCCTGAAGTGATTCTGGCTCAATCCAGTCACTTGTAGGATCATCAGCTACAAGGTGTACAAATCCCCAAATCAATTGTGATCCTTG
>JAHDEE010000144.1:0-7474 GCA_020629005.1 Chitinophagales bacterium | reverse complement strand
AAACCCCAGGTCTCCTCATTGTAATCGTAGTCAAAGGTGTAGGAATCTTCACAAGTATAGACATCTTCTCCTAAATCAATCTCAAAGCTGCAATCTGTAAATGCGACCAGAAAATCATTTCGAGTAGTATTGATCAATTCGCCGTTGCGATACTCATGAACACAAATAGTTACTAGTGCCTCATTTACAAGATAATCATCGATTTCGCCAAGTGTGCCAGTAATTACTCCAGTGTTTGGGTCTATGCTTAAAGGTGGATCAGAGGGTACCGGATAACCCACACTAAAACCTGGATCGTAGGTCACCTCCTCGTAAGGTGGTGCAAAATTGTCGGGAACATCACAGTTGCTGGTGCCCGGTTGCCAACACTCCGCAGATCCAGCTATTAGTGGCGTACAAAATTCGTACACCAATTCATCTCCATCTGGATCAACAGCAGAATGATCAAAATTGTATTCGTCGAAAGAGCAAAACAAATAAGGAGGATGTTCAGCAAATACAGGTGAACTGTTACATGGCTCCAGCCCCGGGATCGTAGTAGTGATGGCCATACCTGCATCATCGGGGCCGATCAAATTGAAAATGGCATGTGAACGGGAATAACGGAGATAGGAAACGGTTAGTGGATAGGCTGCATCTTCTGGAGCAGTCCATATGCTGGTGTAGCTGGTGCGTTCGGTACAATGGGGGCCGTAGAATGGGAGCAATTGAGAGTAGCAAAAATTCTCAACGATTTCCGCCGAGCCTGGTTGAATCTCAAACAGCTCCAATAAAGCTCCATTGGCATCGTGTATGTGAAAAATTGCTGGCTCATCCCAACCGCCTGCTTCACATTTGCGGTGAATCTCCATCGTCAGCTGATATTGGCCATCACCCAGGCAGACATAGGTCAGATTTCCACCAGCGAGGTGTGTAGCTGAAAGATTTAACGAAAAGAGTAAGAATGGGAGGGTGAGAATAAGGCGCAGCCAAGCCTTTACCAGATCGGTAAGTCCGAGTATCATGATTCAATTTTAAGGTAATTCGGGCTACTGACTAATGTCAATCAAGATTCCTGGTTTGCTCTTCGACACTGCATCTGTTTGGATGCCAGGGATGTATACGAAAAGAAACGCTCAATCACTTTCAGGAAGCATAGAATCCTCGAAAGACTATTAGATTCTCAAAAATAGAGACTAAAGTATCAGGATAAGGTCACATTGCCGACATAGCACCTCGGCTGGCAAAAAGATAAGCTCCTACAAACCGTTCAGGACTTTGTAGCGCGAAGGAGTGGCGCTGCAAAATAGCCCCGATGTGAGCGTAAATGCAAGTACCGGAATGGCGACTGAGCGCCCGCTGTCAGGGGCTCCAAGAAGAGACCCTGACAGCGGTGCGGCGAAGCGCCATTCCGGTATTTGCATTGCAGCGGTCAGCGGGACTATCGTTTCGACGTGCAAACCCGCCTCGCTCCTAAAAATCAAAATCCCTTAAATCAATAACAACACATTTTACTTATAAAAACAATCAATACAAAAATCACCTTACCACTGTAACATTGCCCTGATAGAAGGCCTCTGTTCCATCGAGGAAAAGGACACGCGCATAATATACATATACTCCCAAATCGACCGGCTCTCCTTGATAGGTGCCATCCCAGCGATCACTTAGGCTAGAGGAAGAATAGACATTCTTGCCCCAACGATCAAAGACAAAAAATTCTCCGGAGTCGACATTTTTGGGAATGACACCAAATAGATCATTCATTCCATCTCCATTAGGCGAAAATGCATTTGGAACAAGAGCCAAGACCTCTCTGTCCACTTCCACCAATACCTGATCAGTGTCGGTGCATCCAAATTCATCAGTCGCTGTGACTGTATAAGTTGTAGTTTCAGCTGGTGCAGCAATCGGAATCTCACAGTCCGTGCAGCTTAGACCAGCCGCCGGGCTCCAACTGTAGGAAATGGCCGTTCCCGAGGTACTACTTCCATCTGCATCAAGATTTGTAGTTTCGTTGATCAATAAAACGGCGTCTCCACTAGCAGTAACCGTGACTTGCTCTACATTGACAATGAGAACATCATCTGCAATACATCCGATATCGGAAAGTGTCACCGAAATCTGTGTTTGTGTGCCCGATAGCTCCAGTTCCAATGGTCCTGCACTTTGTAAGTCACCACTGATCAGAGTGGCGCCGCCCAAATCCCAACTGTAGTCGACACTCGTGGAGCCACTTGCCTGAGCCGAAACGGTGATGGTTTCACCCTCGCAAATTGAGGTTGGCCCCTGCAGGCTTACGGTTGGGCCTGGTATTACTTCTATCAGTTCTGTGCTGGTACTAGTGCAGCCGTCCACCGTGACGGTGTACTCGATCTCGTATTGATTTGGCGCGACAGTGGATACATCAAAAGCACCGGTTGCAGCATCGATCGGCAAACCATTTACTTCACTAAATGTACCACCTTGCTCACCACTTATTTGCGGCGTGATCAATCCATCATCGGGACAGTAGAGATCGGAAGTAAAGGCGAATGTTGCATCAGGCAGCGCTGTTTCGGTGACGAGGGCTGACACGATATTTGCGCTTGGACAACTATCTGGTGCCGGGGTGAAGGCTTGCACCCAATACTCGCCAGCTGAGGTCGGCTGTAAGCTAGTTCCGGAACCAATTTGATCATTGCCCAGGGCATCCGAGTACCAGATGAAATCGTCGCCGGTATCAGTCACGGTGAGCAATGGAATATTGTCCCCTGCGCAGAAGCTTACATTGACCGGAATTGGATCTGCAGCCGGAGTACAAGGGGGACACTCGTATGGCACATCAATGGTAAATGTAGCACATCCTGCCGGAGCCAATGGGTTGGTAACCGTAAAACTGATCGTGCCGGACTCTCCTTCAGCGGCATTGTAACTAAAGCCATCTCCATCGGCAACACCTCCAGTATAGCTACTAGTATAATCGACACAATCCTGACTGATGGAAACCAAACAGGCGTCGGTGATCATCACAGCATCTACTGGTGGGAAGACGAAAGCGGAAAGATTTCCACTAGTGAGCAAAGACCCATCTTCGAGACATAAAACCTCATAGGAGAAATCTATTTGCTCGCCACAGGTGCTCGTGGTAGTAATCGTTTCGTTCACGCTAAATCCTGAAACGACAGTACCATCTGGCAAGGTCCAGTTGACTTCTGCCAGGGATTCATCGCTGACATCTGCACTGATTGTCACCTGATCGCCAGCACACACAGCAGCAGAAGAGATATTAACATCATTGACGGCTGGACAATTGACCGAGCAATCGTAAGCTAAAGGCACTTCCAAAGTGTTGCATAATGCCGGAGCATCCGGATTGCTTATCGTGAAGATGACCTCACCTACTGCTCCCTGTGCTGCATTGTAGATCAAACCGGTATCAGTTGCAGTACCGTCATCCCACTGAACTATGTATTCATCACAATCCTGACTTACAGAAGCAGTACATCCACCCGGCTGTTGGGTAGCGGCCGTAATCGCGGGATAGACGTTGACATCAAGCTGTCCACTTTCCACGATTGAGTTGTCCTGATTGCAGACTAGCTGGTAAGAATAGCTGAGCAACTCAGGGCAGCCCGAAGTGGCAACGGGAGCATCGTTAAGTTGATAACCTGGGATGGCATCGCCGCCTGGCGTGTTCCAGATGACTGTGCCGAGATTTTCATCATCGACGCTTAGGGCAAGGTCTATACTTTCCCCTTCGCATATTGCGGTACTGCTGATTGTGACCTCATCAAAAATTGGGCAAGGCGCATCGCAGGCAAAGGGCACCAGGAAGTTGGCAGAAACACAGTTTCCAATCGCATCCGGTACATTGATGATGAATGATACATCGCCGCTAGTGCCAGGAGCAGCAGTATAGACTGGACCATCTCCTGTTTCTGCTCCGACACTCCAAGTCACCTCGTATTCCGGACAAAGGTCGGAAAGACTGGCTTCGCATCCTCCATCGTTGCTGGTAGCAGTAATTTCAGGATATACCGTAACCAGTAAATCTCCGCTTGTTATTGTTTCCCCGTTATCATTACAGACGAGCTCATAGGCATATACAAAATCTTGCACACAATTTCCATTAAGTACTGGGATAGCAGTAATGCCGTAACCATCTGCTGGTGTACCTCCAGGCAAGGTCCATATTACTGTACCGAGATCCTCATCGTCGACAAGAACATCCAGATCGAGGGTCTGAGATCCACAGATCAGGGTTTCAGAAATCGTTGCATCAATGAAGGCGGGGCATTCGCCATCGCAGTCATAACTCGCAGCAAAGAGCTCTACAGCACAGGCAGGAGGGGCTGCAGCATTTACAACCTGGAAGGTTACATCGCCGGCTTCACCACTGTTTGCATTGTATACAAATCCATCACCATCATCGTCATCGCTTACCCAGGTGGCGACATAGCCTTCACACAAATCTTCCAGGAAGGCAGAGCAGCCTCCATTGTTTACTGTTGCCGTAATTTCCGGATGCACGTTGACTTCGAATTCACCGGCCGCTAATTCGCTGCCGTCACTTATACAGATAACTGTATAGCTGTAAGTCAATAGTTCCGGACATCCATTAGTACCTGGAGTGTCTGTGATCTCATATCCTGTAACTATACTTCCATCCGGCAATATCCAGTTCACCTCCGCCAATGCCTCATCGTCCACACTTGCAGAGAGGGAAATCTGATCGCCTTCACAAATATTGTCAAAGTCTATTTCGGCTTCAATGAAAGTAGGACAGCCCTGTGCGCAGGCCGTATACGATACTGTGAATTCTTCCGAACAGCCACCTTGATTATCAATCACAATGTTGGCAATTCCTGCAGGCTCCCCTGGCTCACTGCTTAGATCAAAATCATTGGAAACCAGATTATCCAGATCGGGACAAGCAAGGCTTAGCGAGTAATTACAAACAGCATCATCCAATGTCAGTGTCGGTTCTTGTGGTGTTGGGTAAACCTCTATACTCAAGGAACCTGCGTTGATGAAACTATCGTCGATAGTACATTGGATTGCCGCATAGAGTATCACGTTTTCAACCTGGCAGGGGTCGTCATTTGTATGATTGACAGCGGAGCCATCATATGTGTTATTCAAGTCTGCATCGGTATACCAGCTGATGACAGGATTAGTTCCCCCCACAGCAGTCAGTGAAATGTCAATAACAGCAGCCTGCATTGCAGCATCTGGTAAACTTGGCGCTTCACCTGAACATAGCGTCGCTTGCTCTTCGGGTTCTGTCGAGGAAGGACATCCCCCACAGGAAGCGTAATTTACTTCAAAACTTTCGGTACAGCCTCCGTTGTTTTCAAGAACAATATTGGCAATTCCTGCTGGGTCACCTGGGTTGGACAGCAATTCAAAATCATTGGATACCAGCAGGTCCAGTGCAGGACATGCTAGTACGAGGCTAAAGTTGCAGAATTCATCATCAATGATGACCGATGGTTCTTGCGGTGCAGGGTAGATAGTCACTGTGAGTGTACCTGCATTGATCAGAGAGTTGTCCAGGATACATTCGATACCTGCGTAGAGTGTAACTGATTCAGTAGCGCAGAGGTCGCCCCCACTATGGCTTAGGGCTGCACCATCATATTCAGCACTAAGTGCCGCATCTGTGTACCAGGTCAGTACCGGATTAGGTGCTCCCACTGCTTGCTCATTTGGATCATCGATTGCCGCAAGCATTATAGCATCCGGTAATGCAGGAATTGCCCCGGAGCAAATTGTCTCTGTCTCTGCTGGTTGACTCGATGATGGACAAGAGTTACATGCATTGTAGGCAACAGGGAAGCTGGCACTGCAAATGCCCACTCCATTGTCGATTACGACATTTGCTTCTCCAGCTGCTTCTCCTGGCTCCGTTTGCAGATCAAAGTCAATGGAAACCAGATTGTCCAGCGCAGGGCAAGCGAGATTCAAAGTATAGTTACAAACATCATCATCTTTTGTAATAGTCGGAGCCTGTGGTGCCGGATAAACTGTCAATGTGAGAGATCCGGCGGCTATCAAGCTTCCATCAAGGGTACAAGTAATTGCAGCGTATAAAGTGGTTTCCTCAGTTTCGCAGACTGCCACTCCACTATGGGAGATTCCAGAACCGTCGTAAGCATTGGTGAATGTTGGATCAGTAAACCAGCTAATAATTGGGTCTGGACTTCCTTCTGCGGTACCACCTGGATCAGAGACGCCAGCCAGAATAGCTGCATCCGGAAGTGTGGGAATCTCGCCTGTACAGATTGTTGCCAACTCATTTACGGGACCAGCAGCAGGACAGGCCAGACAAGCCTCGTACGGAATATTGAAGAATGCCTGACAGGCTCCATCATTGCTCAATTCGATTATGGCTTCGCCAGCGGGATCACCTGGGTCAGAGCTGAGATCAAAGGAATTGGAAACCAGTATATCCAGATCTGGACAGGCAAGCGTTAGACTGTAGGTGCAAGTGGCGTCATCTCTGCTGATGCTTGGTTCTTGCAGCTGTGGGTATATAGTGAGATTAAAAATTCCCGCTGAAATAAAGCTATCATCTATACTACATTGAATAGCGGCGAAGAAAGTAAAACCTTCGATATCACAAAGATCTGCTCCTGTATGTGCAAGTGGCTCTCCAAGGTATGGCTGTTGTAATGCGGCATCCTGGAACCAAAAAACAGTCGGGTTATCCCCTCCTACTGCGGTCAGTGAAGGATCAGAAACCTCTGCAATAATGTCCGTCTCTGGAAAAACAGGCAAATCTCCAGTACAAATCGATTGTGCGATTTCAGGATTGCCAGCCGAAGGACAGCCTCCACAAGAATCGTAGGGAACATTATAAGTGGCTGGACAGCCAGCGGCATTGCTCAAAGAGACTGCCGCTACACCGGCATCTGCTCCTGGGCTTGCCACCAGATCAAAGTCATTTGATACGACTTCATCCAGAGCCGGGCAAGCCAACACCAAGGTATAATTGCAAATATCATCATCGATCGTAATGCTGGGTTCTTGCGGTGCCGGATAAATGGTCACCTGAAGAGATCCGGCATTGATAAAGCTATCGTCAATTGTGCATTGAATAGCAGCAAAAAGCGTCACGTTTTCGGTTATACAGAGGTCCGTACCGGTATGCACAAGTGGGCCTCCCGGATAAGGAATGCTCAATGCACTATCCTCAAACCAGCTGAGTGTAGGATTTGCACCTCCAACTGCTGTTCCGCTTTCATCTGTCACTGCAGCCTGCATCACCGCTTCCGGCAGCACTGGGGTATCTGCATCGCACTGACTGAGGGTCTCTACAGGTTGCGAAGAGGAAGGACAATCATTACAAGCATCATAAGGAACCTCAAAAGAACTTTCACAACCAATGGCATCAATATGATCTAAGAGAACAGTAGCAGTTCCTGCCAAATCTCCTGGATCCGAATTTAGATCAAAGGAGTTGGACACTACACTATAGAGTCCTGGGCAAGCCAGATTTAACGCATAATTA
>JAHDEE010000440.1 GCA_020629005.1 Chitinophagales bacterium | reverse complement strand
TTGCTCCGACATTGATATGTCGCCGAACCAATGCTTTGGACTCTTGAATGCCAGTCCTCCCGTCCATTTGCTTGCCTCAGTGATTCGACGGGAGCACTTGCTGGATGTTTTCGAGTTCATTCGCTCCGACATTGATATGTCGCCGATCTGAGATTTCCCATAGCCTTGTCCACGATCACTATTTTGCTTCGCACCGAAGTCCGGGGCAAGCACAAGGCATTGCCCCTACATCCGAACAAATGGTGGGTGCCGCGCGTGACCTCCAGTCAGGTGCATGATGTAATAAGCAGGTGTGTTGATCTCTGCCAAACAAGTAGCAGTACGCAGCAAAGCCATCCTCAAAATTTTTTGCTATACAATTCCTCAAATAGTAAATTACGCATGATCAATCAGTGCAAAAGTTATGAGGCCAATAGAAAAACCATTGACTCCTTTGCAAGTGGAGTTGTTGAAGATGTTTAGTACCGAAATTTCGGAAGAGGAGGTCTTGGATATAAAGCGTCTCTTAGCAAAGTACTTTGCTGATAAAGCATCTGATGAGATGGACGAGCTTTGGAAGAAACGGGGCTGGACAAATGACACGATGGAGGACTGGTTGAAGGGTGATCAATGAGAGTGGTACTAGATACAAACAGTCTATTGGTTTCGATTGGAAGATTGTCTCGGTATCGTCCGATTTTTGACGCGTTTTTGCAGGGTGAGATCAAGTTCTTGGTTTCTAATGACACTTTAACCGAGTACCAGGAGATATTGGAGAGAAAGGCGAACGCGGCTGTTGCTCCCAACATCACCGCTCTGCTGCTGCGATCTCATGAGGTAGAACAGATTGATATTCACTTCAAGTGGTCCCTCATTGATCAAGATGCTGATGATAATAGACTGCGCCCTTAATGGTCAGGCAGATTATCTTGTGACAGATGACAAGCACTACAATGTGTTAAAGAGAACCGGCTTTCCCTATGTAAAGCTTATTCGAACACAAGAGCTTCTCGAATTGCTCTTGAAGTAATTCGCTCCGCACCCAAGTTCGGGGCAAGCACAAGGCATTGCCTCTACATCCGAACAAATGCTGGGTGCCGCGTGTGACCTCCGGTCACGTGCATGAAGTAAAAAGCAAGCGTGGTGAAATCATTCAAACACGTAGCAGTACGAAGCAAAAATGCTACAAACCACCCTAGTGCCCCCTCAAAGCAGCCATCTTCTCCTTTACCTCCTCAATCACCTCATTGATATTGACCTTTGATTCAAGGCCGATTTCCATCTCGAATTTTAGGAGATTCATGACGTCCTCCCATCCTCCAGAGCCAGCTAACAGGCCTACAACAGGGACACTCACTTTCAGTTTATTTTTCACAGCAATATCAACTTTACCCCATTCACTTTTTGGCTTTTTGATGTCCTGCTTCCATTGAGCAATCTGCTGCTGTGTCTTTTCATCCTGCTCCTTCAGTCGCTCGGTCTGAGCGACCAACTCAAGGATCAATTCCTGAACAGCCGTTTCTGAAATCTGTTCTTGCCTATCAACTAGCTTATCGAAATTGTCGAAGATGTCCTTTTGGTGATCCTCGAGCTTGGTGAGGATATGTGCTCTGAAGGCCCACATTCTCTGCATCAAGTGATCCAGCTTCTCATTAGCTATCGCCACCTCGGTATGTGTCATCTTATTTTGGTCAATAATGGTATCACTCTGCCCCATAAGTGTATCTAGCTTTTCGTGCGCCTCATCATCTCTTGGCTGCTGCACAAACACCCCAGCCACAACCTCCAAATAATCCCCATCCTCCCGCACAATAGCATCCAACAAAAGCCCCAAAGCCCTAGCGCACTTATCCCACAGCTCCGAACCCGGAGTAGCCTTATCAAACTGCTCAGAAATATAAGCAGCAGCAGATGCATAAGACATTTCATTAGAATTGCCCTGCAAAAACGCAATCGCTTGACCTAGCTGACGATCCTCAAACAGTTTTCTAGCCCTGGCTATACGATAATGCCCGGGAATCGAAGCCTCCATCAAATCAGTCAAAGGAACATCACGGTAGCTCCGGTTGCATTCCACGGTCTCTCTTCCCTTCTCGATCGCTCGCTTCAATGCAGAGAGCTCAAAGAATTTCGGCTCCTTTTTTTCGATACACTCCCGACAATTACAAGGAACCATCTCCTCATAGTCCAACCTCGGAAAAGCCCCATGAATCGGCCCAAACGCCTTCCGAATACGATGCAACAAATACTTAGCACCATCTCCAACCAAGTCCACCGTAATCTTCCGATCAAACGTATGCTCGCGCACCGTCGCATAACAATCTTCATCAGTCAGCAATACCCCAGTCTTCCAAACCTGATCGCCCTTGATAATCGGATGCATGGCTACAATAAAACGGGTTATCAAACCCTTGGGCATGAAGCGGTACTGGTACTCAAAGTGCAGGCTTGGTCCATCAGGAATGCCATCTGTTTTTTCTTCGTCTTTCAGCCATTG
>JAHDEE010000439.1 GCA_020629005.1 Chitinophagales bacterium | reverse complement strand
TTCACGTACGGATCTGTGAGAGGCTCGGGGTGAAATTCCCCGGGTCTACTCGACCAGGGCTTATTTTGCAAGGCATCTCTGGCGCGTTTACGATTTTCTATACCGGACTTTCAAGAGTGGGCTATCCTCTTCAAGGGCACTCCGAAGAAAATTCAGGAATTTTCTCGACTTGGGCTTGTCTATCTGCCTTGTTAGCTCCTCGCGCAACCATTTCCATCTACACTACGTATATGTATTGAAACCCTCAATTAACTTTAAACAATGAAAGCACTTCTACTTGTCTTTTTTCTGGCGCTATTTGGCCCAGCGGTATTTGCCCAAAACTGGACCCCAATCAATCCAACTTATCAATACAACTATAAGATCGATCCGGAAGGAGTGATCACCAATGTGATATTCACAGATTCAATCAGCATTGAAGAAGGAGATTCTGTGTTCTACCTCAATCGGGTGATGATAGAGTTTGACGACTTCGCCCTTCGAAACCAGCAACAGTTCCTACAGAAGCGGATGGTGAAAAAATCAGATGAATTGTATGTCTTTGAAGGCATCGACACCATTTCCTTGAAACCGCTGGCCGGCCTCGCTGAGACCTGGCAGTTTAGCAATGGGCTAGAGGCTCAGGTCACGAAGATTCAGGCAGCTACAATCTTCGGACAATCCTCACTGACCAAATCGATTACGCTATCAAACGACGCAGAACTTGTGCTTTCGGAATGCTGTGGTATCTTAAGTTGGACCGGAATTGATTCTTTGGACTATCAACAGGTAGGCATACAGGGAACTACAGAACTAGGCATGCAGGTTCCTGGATTTCAGGATTACTATGATTTCCGAGTTGATGATGTACTTTCACACCGGTTTAATACACATGATGGAGTCTGCAGTGTTTCCGGATACACTTCAGTGACGATAATTCAGCAATACTTAGTGGAACTAGTAATCTCAGCCCCCAATACACAGGAGTTTCTGGGATATACGGAAAAAAATGTATACTATGGAGACTTTGATTACGGTCCCTATTCACTAAGGTTTACATTCGCCGATCATGCCTCCAATGCCTTCCCGGGAGAATGTGTATCGCTAAGCACTGTGAGCAATCTAAGTGATGATGCGCTCAATGCGGTCCAATTTATGGAATTTTTAGATAGTCAGAATTCACATGATGAGTTCTTTGCTCGTTGTCATCTGCAATCTACAGAGTATGGTGTCGATAAGCTGATTGGTGTACCCAATTACTATTATGCGCCGAGCCAAAATTCAGACACTTTGTGGCACTACATAGGTCCAAGTGTGGATGCTGACGAGTGTCCGTATGACTCTTTAGCTATTGTATATAGAGAAGGACTTGGCGATGGTATATTGCTGAATATGGGCGGGTATTCTTACAGGAGAGCTTTCGTCGGACGAAGCCGAGATGGCGAGATAGTAGGTGAGTGCTGCTCACGATGGCGTTACTTGTCTCTGACAGATATTGACCCTAATGCTGCAATAGTTGTGTATCCCAACCCAATCTCAAGAGGACAAGAATTGCACCTAAACTTCCCGGAACTATTTGACCAGCTGCGACTCTACGACAGTAAAGGCCAACTGCTGATCAATACTGAGCTTGATTACCAAAGTACGGTGCCCATAAATGTACCACCGGGCTTGTACTTATTGTCCTTGACTGGGGAGCAGGCAGATAAAGTGCAAAGGCTGGTTGTGCATTAGCGTTCCTGAAACTCAATAGACAAGTTCAATGCACCTTCATGTGCTCATCAAAACACAGCCATCGTTGACATTTCCTGCCAGGATCACATAATTTGTTCAGTCTCACTAGCTAAGGAATATTTTGCACATTCTTATTTGGAGCGAAAAGCCACTCCGCCGCGCCAGCACCCGTCCAGCTATCCATTGCAATGCAGGCACAGCTCAGCTGCTTCGCTGCATCCGCATCCCTGTCTCGCTAATGCAGCCAGCGCTGCGGAGCGACTCAGCGGCTGAGCTGTGCCTGCATTTCCATTTCTATCTGGGCTATTTTGCAAAGTTTGTAGTTCGCGCCAGACTGAGCAAGAGTGTCAAAATTTCGAGTACTTTGATGAGCATCCGGACGGCGCCTCTGGTAGAAACAGTAAGCCGCTGCAGCAGCAAATTTTTGAGGCTAAAGTGAAAGTCTCGCAGCTGATTTCGCATCAAATAGACGCAGTTGGTCTTTGCGGGAATTGATGAAGTACCTGGAAAAGGAAAATCAAGCGGTTGTGTACACCAATTTCGAAGATACCCTGGACTACGATGGCATCATGGTGACAGAGCCGGTCTCCAGCTCCTACATCAATCTTCAATCCTACAAAGATCGAGTGGAGAAGTATGTACGAGACAATATCAATCACGTAGTGATCTCCAAGCTATGCAATAACATTCCCATCACCAAAGCGGAGTTGAATGAGCTGGAAAACATGTTGTTTACAGACAGCGTCGCAGGCACTAAGGAGCAG